>JAZAJX010000054.1:0-68235 GCA_036230225.1 Pseudomonadota bacterium
CGGGTGGCATCGTTGTCATTGGGCACGACCGGCTGATGCGGCCCGAAGGCGGCGGCAAAAACCTGGTCGGCGGGCATGCCCTGGTCGATCAGGGTGCGGGTGACGGTCAGTGCCCGCTGGGCTGACAGGCCCCAGTTGTCCTGATAGCGGCGGTTGCCGCGCTGGATCGGCAGGTCATCCGTAAAGCCGCTGACCATGAGCAGCTCGTCATGCTGGTCCAGATAGACCTGCAGGGGCTTGGCCAGATCCTGCAGCAGCGTCACGCCTTCCGTCTGCAGTTGATCGGAGTTGAGCTGGAACAGCACACTGCCACTGATGCCGATACGGCCGTCACGGAAGGTGACGCGGCCACTGGCCAGGGGATCGGCCAGGGCCTCTTCCAGCGCCTGGCGCCGCTGCTCCTCGGCTACCCGCCGGGCCTTCTCTTCTTCCAGGGACTGGCTCAGTTCCAGCTGGATGCCGATCACCCAGACCAGCACCAGCATCAGAATGCCTACCAGGGCGGCCATCAGATCGGAAAAGATGGCCCAGACCGGCGAGCTGTCGCTGTCGTGCAGATCGTCCATCAGTTGACCTCGCTGGCCGGGCGTTCTTCGCTGTGGGCGGGGCTGGTGTTCAGGTTCAGGCTGCCAAGCGCGTCGATGACATCCTTCTGGGACGCCATGCTCAGTTCGATCACCTCGCGGGCCTGCTCCACGTAGTAGTTGAGCTGCTCGTCGGCACGGGCGGCGGACTGTTCCAGCCGGCTTTCTACCTGCTGCAGGTTATCCAGCAGCTTGTCGTTGGCCTCGCTGAAGACCTGCACGGCGGTGGCGAAAGCATCGCTGAGGCTGGCCACTTCGGCGGCACTGCCGGAGACATCACCGGCCACCTGGTCCAGTTGTTCGCTCTGGGCGCTAACCTGTTGGGCGAAGGTGTCGCCCACCTGGGTGAGGGTCTCGCTGGCGGCGGTGATCAGGGTTTCGATGGCGTCTCGCTGGGCGCCGGCGGCGTCGCGCTGGCCGCTGAGCAGGGTGTCCAGCTCGGCCATGATGCGGCGGCGCTCTTCCAGCAACTCGTTGTCCCGCTCGCTGCTGCGGGTCATTTCCTCGCGCAGTCGGCTGATCACTTCCGCCGCCGCTTTCGGGGTTTCCGAGGCGGTCTCGATCAGGCGGGTCATGGGGGCTTCCAGGGCGGTGCCCAGGCGGCTCAGATGCTCGCTGACGGTGCCTTCCAGCTGTGCCAGACGCTCGCTGGCCGCGTCGCTGCGTTCCGCGTGCGCGTCACGCAGGGCAATCAGCTCCTCGCGCACGGTGGCGATCAGGGTCTCCAGGCCGGTTTTCTGGCCCGCCAGCAGGTCGGTGGCGCTGTGCTGGAACTGGCTGTTGTGCTCATTGAGGGCGCGGCGCAGTTCGCTGACCAGCTCGCCAGCGGCGCTCTGCTGTGCTGCCAGCCCGGTGTGCCACTCGCTGGCGGCCTGTTCGCTCACCTGGCGGAACTGGCCGGTGATGGTGGTGAGCTGTTCTTCGCTGGTGCGGGCCAGTTGCTGCTGGGTCTCGCGCACTGCCTGCAGCAGGCTGTGGCCGGTGTCCTTCTGTTCAGCCAGGCCCTGCTGCCACTGCTGCAGGGCCTGCTCGCTGGCACTGCGGAATTGTTCGGCGATGGCGGTCAGTTGTTGCTCGCTGGCGTTGCCCAGCTCTGCCTGGGTGGCGCGGACCTGTTCCAGCAGATGATGGCTGTTGTCGCGGAACTGGTCGTGGTGGGCGGCCAGGGAGGTGCTGATGTCGTTGACCAGCCGGGCACTGGTCTGCTGGTGCTGCTCCAGCCCTTGCTGCCAGTGTTGCGCGGCCGCTTCGGTGGTCTCGCGGAAGCGCTCGGTGAGAGTGGCGAGCTGTTTTTCGGTGGTGGCGTTGAGGCGTTCGTGGGTGCCCTGCACCTGTTGGCTGAGGCCGGCCAGGGATTGCTCCATGATCGGCTGGATGTTTTCCACCGCCAATCGACTGCTGTCTGCCAGGGTTTCCTTGAGGGACTGGCTGACCGACTCCGCCAGGGTGCGGTACTGGTCGGTGAGGGTGTGGTGGAAGTCCTGTTGGTTGCGGGTCAGAGACTCGCTGAGCTGATCGCCCATCTGCTCCATGCGCCCGGTGAGCCCCTGCAGGGCGCTCACCAGCTCCGGGAAGAGGCGGGATTGATCCTGCAGGGCGGTGTAGGCGGACTGGCGCTGGTGGTCCAGGGAAAAGGCGTGCAGTTCCTGATCGACCCGGTCGTCCAGCTTGCGTGATACCGCCAGGCGGTCACGGCGGCTCAGGGCGGCGCTGAGTCCGAGCATGGCAGAGGCCGCCACGCCGGCAATGGAGGTACCGAACGCGAGGCTGAGGCCGGCGATGGGGGCGGCCAGGGCGCTGCGGATGGCGGCCAGTTCGCTGCTGCCATCCAGGGCGGTGGCGGCGCCCTGCAAGGTGACGATCATCCCCACGAAGGTACCCAGCAGGCCGAGCATGACCAGCAGGCCGGTCAGGTAGGGAGTCAGCTGGGGGCCGGGCAGGGGCGCCGGGTGGCCGTCAATGCGGCGCTGTACCGCATGGCGGAGGCTGCCGGGCAGAGTCTTCAGCCAGGCGACAAGGCCGTCGCGGCTGTCGGGCAGGTCATCCAGCTGCTGATCCAGGCGGGCGGTGGTGCGGCGAAAACGCAGCAGTTCGGCAAAGCCCAGGATGTAGACGGCGGCGATGATCAGGGTGACGGTCAGGGCCACCGGATTGCGCAGAAACGTGGCGGCGATCCAGATCACGGCAATGGCGCCGAGCGCAAAGGGGACAGCAAAAAGAAAGCGTCTCATACAGTCGTGCTTACCTCGTTATTGATGGACTGGTTGCCTGTCGTGTCAGTGACGAGGGCATCCAGCAGGCCGAGTACCGGTTCCTGGCGGGCATCCAGTTCGGCAAGTAACAGCAGTTGCAGTTCGCGCCGGAACTGGCTCAGCCAGCCTTGTGGGGCGAGCCAGTCCTGGGGGGTATGGAAGGGATCACGGGTGTCCCAGAGGGTGCGGTAGCGTTTTTCCAGGAAGCCGGGCAGGGCGCCAAAACAGTGACGCACATAGGCGGCCAGGCTTTGCTCAAACACCCGGTCCAGCTCTGCCAGACGCGCCATGGTCTCGCTGTGGCCGCTGAGCAGGCGACGGGCCCGCTGGCGCAGGTTGCTGACCCCGGCAATCATCTGTCGCTGGTGGGCCTGGTAGAACCGTTCATAGGCGCCGAAGGTCGGGCGCTTGTCCGTCGGGGCGTCGTCTTTCAGTGGCGGCAACGGAATCACCGAGGCCGCCTTCTCGCCGGCAAAGCTGCGGCTGAGATGGGCCAGCAGGGTGTCGCGGGTTTTCAGCAGGTCCGCCTGCAGGCGCTCGGCGGCATCCCCGCTGGCGTCGAACGGGCCCTTGGGGCGGTACTGGTTGGCGCCGTCCAGGGCAATGGCGTCGGACAGGTCAAACAACCGCCCCAGACGCTCGGCAAAGTCCCCGTGACTGGCCCGGGCCGCCTTGCGATCCAGCTGTGTCAGCAGCGTCACCAGACGGCTGCCGGCGGGGCCGGATTGTGCGGGTGTGTGCGTCCTATGCATACTCTTGGTTATCCATACTGCAGGGCGGAGCGAGCTAGCCGGCCATTCTAATCGGGAAAGGGCGGGGATGATAATGCGTCTGTCGGTTGCGCGCTGCTGGCCGCACCGGATTGAGGATGATGAAATAGGTTCACAAGGCTCGGGCAGGGCTCGCGGGGAACGGCCCCGGCGGGGCTGATGGCAGACAGGGAGCAAGACAGTGAGCGAAGTGAACAACCTGGTGCTGATGGCGGACTACAACCGCTGGATGAACACGCAGCTTTATCAGACGGCCGCCCCCCTGGGCGAGAGCGCATTGCGGGAGCCCCGTGGCGCCTTTTTCGGGTCTCTGTTCGGGACGTTCAGCCACATTCTGGTGGCGGATATCATCTGGCTGAAGCGGTTTGCCCGCCACCCCGGCTGCGGCGCCGGTCTGGCATCGCTGGATACGGTGGCCTGGCCGGATGCGCTGGATGCCCAGCCCTGTGCGGATTTTGCCGCACTCCGGGCGCAACGCGCCGAACTGGATGCGCTGATTGCCGACTGGGTGCCGGGGCTGACCCCGGCGGACCTGGATCAGGCACTGACCTATACGACCATGAAGGGGGCGCCGGGGCACCGTCGTTTCGGCAGCCTGCTGCTGCATTTTTTCAATCACCAGACCCATCACCGGGGGCAGATCACCACCCTGCTGAGTCAGGCCGGTGTCGAGGTCGGGGTGACGGATCTGCTGGTGCGGATCCCGGATCAGGATGTCCTCGCCGGTCATTGAACCGGTCGTCATCCCGGGCTTGCCCCGGGGGGCGGTGACATCAATGATGGTTTTGCCTATCAGGTGCTCGGATGCTGCACTGCGACGATCATGATTATCTGGAAATCGCCTGTACATTGCGTCTGCCGGTGCGGCTGCTATTGAAGGACGGCGGCACTCTGGAAGGCGTTGCCCGGGATACCGGTTATACCCCGGACAGGCAGGAGTGTCTGCTGCTGGAGGTGGACGGTGAGCGCCGGCCTGTGATCATGGCACAGATCAAAACGCTGATTGCCTTGCGGGATAATCCGCATTTTTCTGTGGTGGCGCTGGGATGACGCTGCAGCTTTGCCGTTTTGTCCTGGCATTTATCTGGATCTACCAGGGCATTGTGCCGAAATGGCTGGGGCCGCACGACGATGAGCTGGCCATGAGCCAGGTATTGGGTGCCAGCCACGAACAGGCGGTGTGGATTGCCTATGGCGGTGGGGTGCTGGAGGTACTGTTGGGGCTCACAATACTGGTGTGGTGGCATCGCCGCTGGCCGTATCAGTTGTCGGCGCTGGGTATCGGTCTGCTGTCCGTTTTCGTGCTGTGGCTGGCGCCGCAGTTTCTGCTGGCTGCGTTCAATGCGGCCACGATCAATGTGGCGATTCTGGGGTTGTCAGCGATTGCGTTGGTGGAGTTAAGGCGTTCTTGAGAGAGTCTTTTTCCACCAAAAAATCAGCAGAGGTGTGAGTGATCCAGGGGCGTTTCAACAACCGTTTAAATCTGCGATTCAATCGGCAGCCAGGACAATAGCCAGACTCGAAACCGTTGCCAGCGAGAGGTTTCCGGATCGTGCTCGTGAATAACGGGCTCGCCATTCTCCATGGCCTGCCATTGCAGGTCGTGTGCGTCATTCAGTGAAAGGCGCCAGGCGGAATCGCTGGAGACCCAGCGATCAAAGAGCTGGCTGAGTTGCTGATTGAGTGCCTCGCTTTCAATCAGCAGGCCCACCTCCGTGTTCTGGATCAGGGACCGGCCATCCAGATTCACCGAACCGATAAAGCTGCGATCATGGTCGATGACAAAGGTCTTGGCGTGCAGGCTGGCCCGGGACTCCCCCTGGAACCAGCGCATGCGCTGGCGTTGCCCCGCCTCGGCGCGCAGCTCCCACAGTTCGACTCCTGCTTCCAGCAGGGGGCGGCGATAGCGGGAGTAGCCACTGTGCACGATGGCCACGTCGGTGGTGCTCAGGGAGTTGGTGAGGATACTCACCGCCACGCCATTGGCTTCCTTGTCACGAAACAGGGCGACGCCGCGTTTGCCGGGCACAAAGTAGGCGGAACTGATTTGCAGACGGGACTCGGCGCTGTCCAGCATCTGCTTGAGTTCCGTCAACAGGAAGCTGTCGCGAGGGATGTCGGTGTGGGCGATGGCCTTATCCGGCGGGTCCGCGTACAGGGTGGCAGTGCCCCATTCCAGGGGGACTTCACCGGCCACCAGCTGGCGACCCAGGCTGGAGCCGCGCAGGGCATTCACAAACTCACTGTCACGCTGTTCGACCAGGAAGGTGCGCAAGGCATCGCGCAGCTCTGCCAGTGATGTGTCGGTCGCCTCCGCATCCAGTACCCGGTCCACCGGCAGGGCGGCCTGGCTGTTCCAGTATTCGTCGAAGCTCCGGCTGCCCGCGCGAACGACCGGCCCGGTGGCGAGTACATCCACATCCTGAAAATCCACCTGGTTGTTGGAAAAGTACTCATCGCCCAGATTGCGACCGCCGGCGATCATCACCAGGGAGTCAGCCAGCATCAGCTTGTTATGCATGCGGTGATTGGTGCGATCGAAGGTGGAAGCCAGTTCCATCAGGCGCAGGGGGCCCTTGCGTGAACGCACCGGGTTGAACAGGCGGATCTGGATATGGGGGTGAGTGTGCAGCCTGGCAATCAACGGATTGTCCACCCGGGTGCCGAGGTCATCCACCAGGACCCGTACACGTACGCCCCGGTCGGCCGCTTCCAGCAGGCGGTTGACGATGAGCCGGCCGGTCGTGTCATCACTGAAGATGTAATACTGCAGGTCCAGGGAGGTGCGGGCGGTTTCGATCAGCGAGACCCGGGCCACAAAGGCAGACAGGCCGTCATCGAGCAGATAGAAGCCGGACTGATCCTGGTGGTCCCGGTTCCCCAGGGCGGCACGGGTAGCGTCGACCAGCGGGCCTTCCGTGGGGGGCGGCAGCGTGGTGCTGGCAACCCGGTCGCCGGGGTCGAAGGTACTGCAACCCTGAAGAATCAGGGCCGCCAGCAGCGTCAGTGCGGCAAGCCGGGCGATACGACAATCCATCCTTTCTGGCAGGGCGGCATCAGTCGTCCTGATTGTCCTTTTGTTCCATGTTTCGGGAGGCCGTGCGGGCATCTTCCAGGGCGGCAAACTGTTCGGAAATCAGCGAGCCCACTTCCTGGTTGACCTTGCGGATGGTGTCGTACACCAGGCCGATGGTCTTGCGCTGTTTTTCTTTCAGGTTCCCGGCCTGTTCTTCAAACAGGCCCAGCTTTTCCAGTGCCTCAAACGGCAGGCCGGCAATGTGCTGGTGGACTTCTTCTACGGAAGTGGCACCGTCCTCGATGGCTTCCTGAATCATGTCCTTGAGCAGTTCCGCCCGTTCAACGGTTTTCTTCATTTTCTGGATGACCTGTTGGTGAAAGCATTCACTGCAATGTAACGGAAAGCCCCGGGTACAGCCACAGTTGCAGGGGGACGAATGACCGATTGTCTGACGTAATAAACGGTTACAGGCTGTTGCCTTGACCCCTGTGGAGCAATAGGGCCAATCTGGAACCGGATTCATTGCTATCCTGTAGAGACGTCCAAGGAGTCACAGCATGGAAAATGCCAAGCAGATGCTTGCCGATATCAAAGGCAAACTGGATGAACTGGAAAGTGAACTGGAGCAACTGGAGGCGCAGGGCGTCGGGGCCAACGGCGATTCTGGTATCGAAGCGGAACGTCATCAGCTGGCACTACAAGATGTGCTGACGGATTTGCAGCAGCGCATTGATGAATACCACGAACTGGCGGACATGGATGGCAGCGGCCAGGGAAACTGGCAGCAGCTGGACCGTGATCTGATGGATCTGAACAACGATCTTTACGGCGCTAACTGATGGCGTGATCCACAGGGCGTGTTATTCCGTTGATGGAATGGCATCGTCCAGTGTCCCTTTACCCGCCAGTACCGGTTTTGTGCCATGAACGAACTGACGATCCGTGCGGAAACGCCGGAGGATGTGGGTGCCATTCACGCGGTGGTGGAAGCCGCGTTTGCCAATGTCTCCTACAGTGATCAACGGGAAGCCCAGATCGTCTGGCAGTTGCGGGAGGCGGATGCCCTGGCGGTGTCGCTGGTGGCCGACCGGCACGGGGAGCTGCTGGGGCATGTGGCCGCGTCCCCGGTGCAGTTGAGCGATGGCAGTGATCACTGGTTTGGCATCGGTCCGGTGTCCGTCTTGCCGGACTGGCAAGGGCAGGGGATCGGTACGGCACTCATGGAGGCCGTGATTGCAACGCTGCGGGAGCAGGGGGCGGCCGGCTGTGTGTTGCTGGGGGATCCGTCCTGGTATCTACGTTTCGGTTTCGTGGCCACGCCATTACTGCGCCTGCCGGGCGTGCCACCGGAATATTTTCAGGCCCTGTTGCTCCGTGGTGACTGGCCGGACGCGGAGGTACACTACCCGTCGGCTTTTGCCGGCTGATTTATCTGACTGAGATCCATGGATGGATGGTGTTTGGATGGCCTTCAAACCGCTTAGCAGCTCGCTTCTCTTTCAATCCCTGCGAAAACATCTGGGATTTTTCTCCATTCTCTTTTCACTCGGGCTGGTCTTTGCCTGTGCCGGGAGCGGCCTGCTGATCTGGGCACATACGCCGGGTGACTGGGGGCTGATGTTGCTGGCCTCCTTGTTCGCACTGATCGGTTTCGGGGTGCTCATCATGGCGTTTGTCACCACCTGGAGCAGTGTGGGGTATTACTATGAGCGAGCCTTGCTGAAGAAATACGGCATCAATATCGATGGGCGGGTGCTGGCGGTGGAGCCCTATCATCAACCGGACGACGGGGAAGAACCCCTGTGGCTGATGACCTTCCAGTATCACCATCAGGGGCAACAGTATGAGGGTGGCGCCATGCTGCCGGGCGAAGAATGGGCCGACAAACTGCCGCAGCAGCAGTGGTTGCCGTTGCGGTTGCTGAAGCCTCGTCCGCAGGTTGCCGAGCCACGCTGGCGGAAACTGAAGAACCAGCTCAAGCTTGATGGGGTTTGGGGTTAAAGGCCCTGAAGCCAAAGGCGGTTTTACCACAGAGGGCACAGCGTTCACTGAGGAAAACCCGTTTCTTCAAGGTATATGTAGGGTGGGGTAGGCGCAGGCGTAACCCACCGATTGCGAGTTTCTTGTGGATACGCCTGCGGCTACGCCACCCTGCACACACAAAAGTGATGTTTTTCCCTCAGTGAACGCTGTGCCCTCTGTGGAAAACAGATTTTTCTACACCACCAGCCATTGCCCCAGCCCCACCACGGCCACAAAGCCCACACTGTAGGCCACCAGCAGGTAAAGGAAATAACGCAGGTAGCTGACAAAGGTGAGCGCCTGCACCTTGCTCATGGCGATCACCCCGGCCGCGGAGCCGATCACCAGCAGGGCGCCGCCCACTCCGACGGCATAGGTCAGGGACAGCCATTCGGGCAGCGTCATGTTGATGCCGGAATTGAGCAGGGCGGCGGTCAGGGGCACGTTATCGAACAGGGCGGAGGCCATACCCACCAGGAAGTTGGCGGCCATGGGCGGCATCACCTCATACAGGGCCGGGAAGTAGGCCAGCATGCCCAGCTCCTTGAGCATCCCCACCAGCAGCAGTACGCCCAGGAAGAACAGCAGGGTGTCGAACTCGATCTTGCGGATGTATTCCAGCACCGGTTCGTCCTTGTTGAGGAACTGCACCACCAGAAACATCAGCGATAGCCCGAACAGAAAGCACAGCACCGGCGGAATGCCGAAGGCCACATTGGCGGCAATGGTGCCGAGGATGGTGGCAAAGAACAGCACGGCGATAACCTTGTCGCCCCGATCGATGGCACTGACCTGTTTCTGGATATGCACCTCGCCACTGAGCCCCAGTGACAGCATGCCGGCCAGCACGGCCACGGCACCGGCCGCCGGCAGGCTGAGGAGTAGCAGGTCGGGGATTTCCACCTTGTCGGCGAGGAAGATCATCAGGGTGGTCACATCACCGGTGATCAGGGCCGTGCCACCGGCGTTCACCGAAAACACCACCAGCACCACGTAGCGCAGCAACTTTTCCGGCGGCAGTTTCAGGTTCATCAGCACCGCGATGCAGACCAGGGTGGCGGTGATGTTGTCGGCCAGAGAGGAGAACAGGAAGGCAAACAGGCCGGTAAGCAACATCAGCTTGCGTTCGCTGATGCGGGTAGGCAGCAGGCGGTTGACGATGCTGTCGATGATGCCCTTGCCGGACAGGTAGGCCACGAACGTCATGGCAGCCATCAGAAACAGCCACAGGGTGGCGATATCCAGCAGGTTTTCGTCCAGCCTTTCCATCAGCACTTCATGGCTCAGATGGGCTGGCGGGGCGATGAAAAACAGCAGCCAGGCCAGGGAACCGAAGAACAGGGTCGTCTTGGCCTTGTCGATATGGACCATGTCTTCGACGACGATGGACAGAAAACCCAGGGCAACCAGTATCAATAGAACGGTGGTCATGGCGGGGTGGTCTCCCGGCAGGCGATGAGGGGCGGCGGTATTCTAGGCACTTTATGAATTTGGTTCATCAGAAAATTGCCTTGTTCTTCACGTTAAACCCGTTCCCGGGCGAGAAAAAAAGGGCGGGAAGGCGGATTTTTTGCGCTTTCCCCTTTAAAATAATGAGAATAATTCGCATTATGGCGCTTTGATATTTTGGTGCCGGCTATTACCGGTACCGGCTTGTTTGCTGTCACACAATCGATCGAGGAATCCCATGCTGTCCCGCGCTTCCATCGGGGGCCTGTTGCTGGCCTCCCTGCTGCTCTCCGCCTGTGGTGAAGAACCCGCTGCCACCGCGCCGCCGGCCTACGATGAGTCCCAGGCTCGTCAGGTCATCGATCACTATGCCGAGCTGGCTCTGGCCACCTACGGGGACGCGCTCACCGAGGCGCGAGAATTACGGACCCGCATTGATGCCTTGCTGGCCGATCCCGGCGAGCAGACGCTGGCAGCGGCCCGCCAGGCCTGGCGCGATGCCCGCGTGCCCTACATGCAGACCGAGGTATTTCGTTTCGGCAATGCGGTGGTGGACGAATGGGAAGGGCAGGTCAATGCCTGGCCTCTGGATGAAGGCCTGATCGACTATGTGGATGACAACTACCAGGCGGTGATGGGTAACCCGGGGGCCCGTGCCAACATTATCGCCAGCCAGTCCCTGAAGATTGGTGAGCAGCAGCTGGATCTGAGCGAACTGGACGCGGACCTGCTGGCCAGCCTCAATGAGCTGGGCGGCTCCGAAGTGAATGTGGCCACCGGCTACCACGCTATCGAGTTCCTGCTCTGGGGCCAGGATCTCAATGGTACCGATGCCGGCGCCGGCCAGCGTCCGGCCACGGATTTTGCCACCGACGACTCTGCCACCGGGGGTCATAATGACCGTCGCCGTGAATACCTGACGGTGGTCACGGACCTGTTGATTCGCGATCTGGAAGCCATGGTGGCGGAATGGCAGCCGGGCCAGGATAACTACCGGGCGGAGCTGGCGGCGGACAGCGTGGAGAATGGCCTGCGCAAGATGCTGTTCGGCATGGGCAGCCTGTCTCTGGGGGAACTGGCCGGGGAGCGCATGAAGGTGGCGCTGGCGGCCCACTCCCCGGAAGACGAGCATGACTGTTTCAGTGATAACACCCATGCCTCGCATTACTACAATGGCAAGGGTATCGAGAATATCTATCTGGGCGAGTACCAGCGTGTCGACGGCGAGACCCTGCAAGGGCCGTCGCTCAGCGATCTGGTCGCCGCCAACGATGCGTCGCTGGACAGCGCGCTGAAGGCGGACCTGGACGCCAGCGAACAGGCCCTGCAGGCCCTGGTGGACAGCGCCAATCAGGGCGTCTATTTCGACCAGTTGATTGCCCCCGGCAATGCGGAGGGGGCGGCCACCATTAATACCGCCATCGACGCCCTGGTGGCGCAGACCACCCGTATCGAGCAGGCGGCGCTGGTGCTGGATATCCAGGCCCTGAACCCGGATACGGCCAACCACAGTTTCTGAGGACGAGGTCTGTCAGAACAGAGAACAGGGCGCCGCCTTTGTGCGGCGTCAGCACGTTGAGTTCATGCCCAAAGAGACGATGATGTTCCGACCCCTGCAATGCTTTCTGCCTGCCCTGACGGCGCTGCTGGTCGCCTGTGACAGTGGCCCGGATTTCAGCCAGGCAGAGCCCGGTGAGCACCTGTCCGCCGGTGATGCGACCGTGACCAAGACCGACCAGAATGCGTTTTCTCTGCCGCTGGCCAACCTGTCGCCCTCCCGGCGCCTGGATTTCAGTGTCGGTAACAGCTTCTTTCGCAACCCCTGGGTGATCGGCCCGGCGTCCACGGATGCCCGTGATGGTCTGGGGCCTCTTTTCAACACCAATGCCTGCCAGAATTGCCACATCAAGGATGGCCGTGGCCATCCGCCGGCAGCGGACGCCAAACAGGCGGTGTCCATGCTGGTGCGGCTGTCGGTACCGGCCAGTGAAACCGATGACCTGACCCGCAGTGGCCTGGTGCCCGAGCCTAACTACGGTGGCCAATTCCAGGACGCGGCCATCCCGGGGGTCGAACCGGAAGGGCGGGTGCGGGTGAGCTATGAACCGGTCACTCTGACCTTTGCCGATGGCCACCAGGTGACGCTGCGCAAACCGCGTCTGGAGTTCTCCGATCTGGCCTATGGAGAGATGCATCCGGCCACCCTGTTTTCCGCCCGGGTGGCGCCACCGATGATTGGCCTGGGGTTGCTGGAAGCGATTCCGGAAGCAGACCTGCTGGCCCATGCGGACCCCAACGATGACGACGGTGACGGCATCAGTGGTCGCGCCAATCGGGTCTGGGACTCGGCGAATAATACCACGGCCATGGGTCGGTTTGGCTGGAAAGCCGGCCAGCCGGGGGTGTTGCAGCAAAGTGCCGGGGCGTTTGCCAACGACATGGGCTTGAACAGCCATCTGGTGCCCACGGACTCCTGCGCGCCCAGTCAGACGGCTTGTCTGGCCATGCCCAATGGCGGTGAGGTGGAGGTGAGCGACAGCGTGCTAAACAGCGTGGTGTTCTATTCACGCACCCTGGCGGTGCCGGCTCGTCGCAATGTGGAGGATCCCCAGGTGCTTAAGGGCAAGGCTCTGTTCCATGAGGCCAACTGCCAGGGCTGCCATATACCCAAATTCACCACCGGCGCCCAGGCGCCGGAGCCGGAGTTGGCCAACCAGACCATTCGTCCCTACACCGATCTGTTGCTCCATGACATGGGGCCGGGGCTGGCGGATGGCCGCCCGGAATTCCTGGCCAACGGTCAGGAGTGGCGTACCGCCCCGCTGTGGGGGATCGGCCTGACGGAAGCGGTGAACGGGCACACCCAGTTCCTGCACGATGGCCGCGCCCGTAACCTGATGGAAGCCGTGCTCTGGCATGGTGGAGAAGCGGCGGCGTCGCGGGACAAGGTGCTGACATTCGATGCCGATCAGCGCGCCGCCTTGCTGGCATTCCTCAATTCCCTGTAATCCGGAGGCATCATGCGTTCCGTTGTTCTGCTGTTATTGGTGGTGGCGCTGGGCGCTTGCAGCAACCCGCGCGAGGAGGTGGCGACCCAGCTGGCCAAGCAGGTGTTGCTGCCCGCCCACGAGCAGTGGCATGCCAGCAATACGGCGCTGCTCGACACCAGCCGTGCCTGGTGCGCCGACGATCAGGGGCTGGAGGGGTTGAAGCAGGCATTCCATGAGACCCAGACGGCCTGGTCCCGGCTGCAGCCGTTGATGGTGGGGCCGCTCGCCGAGGGCAATCGCAGCTGGCAGGTCCAGTTCTGGCCGGACAAGCGCAACATGGTGGCACGCCAGACCGAGGCACTGCTGGAGGAATTCCCTGAACTCGACCAGCAGCAACTGGATGGCGCCAGTGTGGTGGTGCAGGGGCTGACGGCCTTTGAGTATGTGGTCTTTGACCAGGCCACTGACGTGGCAGCGAATGCGTCGCGCTATTGTCCATTGCTGATCGGTATTGCCCGTCACCAGCAAGCCTTGTCGGACGCCGTGCTGGGGGAGTGGCAACAACCTGATGGCATGCTGGCGCAGCTTTCCGATTTTCCCAATCAACGCTATGCCAGTGCTGATGATGCTCTGGGGGGCATCCTGCGGGTACAGATCACCGGTGTGGATACTCTCAAGAAAAAGCTGGGTACGCCCATGGGGCGGCTCAACCGTGGGGTGCCCCAGCCGTACCAGGCGGAAGCCTGGCGCAGCCGCCATTCCACGGACAACCTGATTGCCTCTCTGGAAGGGGCGCAGGCGGTGTGGGAACGAGTCCGCTCCCTGGTGGGTGATGCCAGTCTGGTGAGCCGGATTGATGCGGCCTACAAGCGGGTGCGGGACCAGTTGAAGGCATTGCCCGAGCCGTTGATGGCGCTGGTGCAGGACCCGGACAGCCAGCCACGACTGGAGGCGTTGTATGAGGAACTGGATGCCCTGGAAACGCTGCAACAGACCGAGCTGGCCCAGCATCTGGGTATCCAGATCGGGTTCAACGCCAACGACGGCGATTGAAGGCAGTAGCGAGTTGAAAGTTCAAAGTTGCAAGGCGCGGCATGGACGCTTTCATCGTTAAAGGTCTTACCCGCGATTCACTACCAAGCCGCACGGAACTACGTGCGTGACTCCGCTACGCTCCCTTCCTGCAGTAGCGGTGATCGGTTTTGTGGAAGTCCACTATGTCACTGACACGACGACAATTACTGGGGGCCGGTGCGGCGCTAGCCGGCACTGCCGCCCTCGGCGGCTGGACGGTCTGGTCCGGGCGAGGCCAATCGCCGCTGCTGCTTTCGGCTCGCAATGACAGCGCCGGCAAGCATTATGCGGTGGGCTATCATCTGGCGGGGCGTCGCGCCTTTGCCACGCCAGTGACAGAGCGCTGTCACGATGTCTGTCGTCACCCCTTTCTGCCCCTGGCGCTGTATGTCGGGCGTCGCCCGTCCCGGGAAAGTTATCTGGTGGACCTGCGCGACGGAACCTTGCTGCAGACCCTGGTGAGTGAGCCGGATCGCCATTTTTACGGCCATGCGGTCTTCCATGGTAGCGGTGAGTGGCTCTACACCACGGAAAATGACACCACCGACCCGGGACGTGGGGTGCTGGGCCGTTACCGGCTGGACCCGCAACACCGGCAACTGGTGCATGCCGGTGAGGCATCCACGCACGGGGTGGGACCCCACCAGCTGGCCTGGCTGCCAGATGGGGAGTCGCTGGTGATCGGTAACGGGGGCATCCGCACCGAAGGCGGCAGCCGCAAGGAGATGAATCTGGACGCCATGGCGCCGAGCCTGGTGATCATGGACCGTCACGGTGCGCTCATCAGCAAGGAAACCCTGCCGCAATCACAGAACAGCATTCGCCATCTGGCGGTGGCGGCGGATGGCACCGTGATTACCGGGCAGCAATACCATGGCCCTGCCTGGGACAGTGTGCCGCTGTTGGCCATCAAGCGTCCCGGTCAGCCCTACCAGCCGTTCCCGGTGAGCAACCATCAGCTGGCAATGATGAACCAGTACACCGCCAGCATTGCCATCCACAGCGAGAAACGATTGGTGGCCATGACAGCCCCGCGCGGCAACCGTTTCTTCATCTGGGATCTGGACAGCGCCGCCACCGTGGTAGATACCCCGATGTCAGACTGTGCCGGTGTGGGCGCGGTGCCTGAGGGGTTTGCGGTGACGTCAGGACAAGGAAAATGCCGTTTCTTCGACTGCTCTGGCAGTGCCGTGAAAAGCCAGTGGTTGGCACTGCCTGACGGCGGGTGGGATAACCACCTCGGGTTGGGGTGAACGGTTTTTTCAGTCGGAGAGAGCCTGGCGCTGGGGAAAATCTCCGCTTTGCGAGCAACGCTCCAACAACGGGTTTATGACCCGCCTCAGGGGCCCGTTGGAGCCTCGCTCGCAAGGCGGAGGCGTTAGGCGTCTATCAATCGTGCCAGTTGGACACCTTGCCGGAGCAGACCCAGTCCTTGGAGCCTTTTTCCACCCCGATCCAGTTATAGCTGTAGCGGCCGTTGGCATTGCCGGTGGACCAGCTTTTGGTGTTGCCCGCGGAAATTCCGGAGGCGCCACAATCTTCCGAACCGTTGTTGCGTTCGTTGCAGAAGCGCGCATAAATCCGGTTGTTGCAGGTATTACGATAAATCACGGTGAAGCGTCCCTCGGTGTACTGACTCCATTTGGTGTCGTGCACCACCATGCAGGGACCGCCACGGCTGTTGCGCCCGTCCCAGCAGGTATCGTCATCAAGACTTGAGTAGTAATCGGCAGCCGTAAATGGTGAGGCCAACAGGGCGGCAATGCCAATGGTCCATTTCATGATCTTCCCCTTTTCCGGTTTGTCGTTCCGTCAATCGTGAACCACAACCATTGTAGGAAGCTGGCAAGAAAGGGCTTCCCCCAAATGGGGTAAGGTTTGCGGATCGTTATGCCGAGGTGTCGGGGGCGTGGTCCGTCAGGCATTCCCGATGATCCCCCAGTACTTCAATAACCCGGCACTCACCGGCGTGGCCCTGTGCACATTCCTCGATCATGCGATCCAGCTCGTCGCGCAGGGCGGTTAGTGAACGGATACGGGCCTCCACGGCCGCGCGATGCCGGCGAGCAATGCTGTCGGCGTGGCCATGCTGTTCGCTGAGAGCAAGCAGTTCGCGGATGTCATCCAGGGTGAAACCCAGCTCGCGACTGTGGCGAATAAACTGCAGGCGTTCCCGATGCCTGCGGTGATAACGGCGTTGTCCGCCCTCGCTGCGGGCGGGCTCCGGCATCAGGCCGATCTTTTCGTAGTAACGGATGGTCTCCACCTTGCAGCCGGTGTCCCGGCTCAGGGTGCCGATGGAAAAAAGCGCGCTCATGGGGCCTCCGGGGCTTGAACCTGTAGTCACTATAGCTTTTTAAATGGTGACATGACGGAACGGATTCAAGGAGAGCACCATGCATAAACGGCAGAAGGTCGCCTTTACCGCTGCCATGGACGATGCACGTCGTGCCTATCGGCAGCAACGTTGGGGCGATGCGTTCGCGTCCCTGGAGCGGGCCCATGTGCTAGGCCAGACACGTGTCTGGCCTCATTGGCAAAGCCACTGGTGGATGCTGAAAGTGGGCTGGCGACGTGGCGATGGCCGTGAAGTCCGCGGCCAGCTGCTGCGATTGCCCGCTGCCCTGGTGTTGTCACGTGTGTGGGTACCACGGGGCAATACCGGTGGTGCCAATGTGGGGCCGTTGCGTCCCATGCCGATGCCTGATGCGCTGCGAGTGTTAATGGAGGTGGACTGATGGGATGCTGTGATACCGATATACAGAGCACGCCGGCACCGGCCTATCGCCGGGTGTTGTGGGTGGTGCTGGCGATCAATGCGGTGATGTTCGTGGTCGAGGCCTCCTCCGGGGTGCTGGCGGATTCCCGGGCGTTACAGGCGGACGCGCTGGACTTCCTGGGGGATACAGCGACCTACGGTCTGACCCTGTGGGCGTTGGGGCAGTCACTGGCCTGGCGTCTGCGAGCGGCCCGAATCAAGGGAATCTCCCTGCTGATCATGGGGGGGCTGGTGCTGGGGAACAGTGTCTGGGCGTTGCTGCAGGGCAGCGCCCCCCAGGGGCAGATGATGGTCGGGATTGCGAGCCTGGCGCTGGTGGCCAATGTGGTCAGTGCCCTGCTGCTGATGCGTCATCGCCAGGGCGATGCGAATATCCGCTCCGTCTGGCTGTGTTCGCGTAACGATGCGATTGCCAACCTGGCGGTGCTGGTCTCCGGGGCTCTGGTGGTCTGGCAGGGTAGCCGCTGGCCGGATCTGCTGGTCGCCCTGGCCATTGCCGGCCTGTTTACTCACAGTGCCCTGTCGATTCTGCGCCAGGCCAACCATGAGCAGGAGCCGGCGTCATGATGCGGCTGACATTTACCAGCACCCTGTCTGTGGAGCGGGCAACACTGTGGCAGGCGATCACCGCCATGGAAGGCATCAACGATGAAATGCGCCCCTGGTTGCGAATGGGCGTGCCGCCCGGCTATCCCGGCCTGGTGGACAGGCCGCTGACACCCGGGGAGCCGCTGTTCCGCTGCCGCTTGAAATGGTTTGGCGTTTTGCCGGTGGGCCATTCCGACCTGACCTTGCTCTCACTGACGCCGCAGGAGGGGTTTGTGGAAGCCTCTCCCATGACCGGGATGCAAAGTTGGCGTCACGAAAGGCGCTTGGCGGTAAGTGCGCAGGGCTGTACGCTGCATGACATTCTGGAATTTGAACCGCGGGTGTTCCCGCGCGCCACACGTCTTCTGGTGGCGTTTTTCTTTCGCCACCGTCACCGCCGTTTGCGCCGCCGTTATTGTTGAGTCTATGGATTTCAAACAGGAAGATCTGAAAGCCCTGATCGAGCGCACCATGCCGTTCGGCAAATACCAGGGGCGGGTATTGATCGATTTACCGGAGCCCTACCTGCTCTGGTTTGCCGACCGGGGATTTCCGAACGGGGAACTGGGGCGGCTGATGGCATTGGCCTTGATGTTGAAAATGGACGGCACCGAAAAACTGCTGGAGCCGTTACGACAAAATCATGGAACACCGTGATCTTGCTCTTTAGTCTAGGTAACCTCTGAATAACTCCTTGCGTACTCAGTCTTTCAAGCTGGTTCGCAATCTAGGCGCGCTTTTGAAGGTGTATGTCCATCCATCAAAAAAGCGCAACAACGAGTGCGGGCCAGCCTGGAAGACCCGGAGGGCGAGGCCTGAAGCGCACACCTGCTGCGCCTTGCCTCTCGGAAAGGGAACCACCCTGACCATCGAGACAAGACACAACAGCTGCACGCTTCAGGCCACGCTGAGCATGCAAGGAGTTATTCAGAGGTTCCCTAGGGGAATGCCAATCAACAGGAACATGACCATGAGCCTGCTACAGCCATTAACCGATTCGATCTGGCATGTCGCCATGCCTCACGCTTTCATGGGACTGCATGTGGGTACCCGCATGACGGTTGTAAAGCTGAGCAGTGGTGGGCTGTTGCTGCACTCGCCGGTGCCGGTGGATGAGGATCTGGCCGCGGAGCTGGCCTCCCTGGGAGAGGTGAGGCACATCGTCTGCCCCAACCTGTTCCACCATGTGTTTGCGGCGGACGTGAAGCAACGTTACCCGGAGGCGTTGCTCCATGGCCCGGAGAAACTGGCGAAAAAGCGCCAGGACCTGACACTGGATGCGGTGTTGTCGGAAACCCCGCATCCGGATTGGGGCGAGGATTTTGAACTGGTCTTCATCGAAGGCTCCATGCTCCAGGAAACGGTGTTCTATCACGTCCCCAGTCAGACCCTGATCGCCGCCGACCTGATCGAAAACTTCCATCAGTGCGACCATGGTTTCACCCGCTGGTATCTGAAGCTGGGTGGCCTGTGGCAGAAGCCCGGCTGGCATCCCATCCTGCGGCTGGTCTATCTGAACCGTCGCAAGGCGCGCGCCAGCATTACCCGGATTCTGGAGTGGCCATTCGAACGGCTCAGTCTTGCCCATGGTGACGTGATTACCGAGAACGCCCGCAACCAGGCGCGCCACGGCCTGGAATGGTTGTTTTAGCTCCCCATCGTTGATCCCGCAGGTTGTGCGTGCTGCCTCTCGTCTACCACCCGAACTACAGTTTCCCTTTTCCCGGCGAACACCGCTTCCCCATGGAAAAGTTCGGCCTCCTGCATGGCTATTTGCGGGCGACCGGCATTGCCCGCGGCGACAATGAATACCGCCCCGGCCGGGCCAAACCTGCCCTGCTGGGACAGGTCCATTGCCCGGATTATGTGTCGGCGATTGTGGCCGGCGCGTTGGACCAGAAAGCCCAGCGGCGCATGGGACTTCCCTGGAGCGAGGGGCTGGTAACGCGCACCTGCATTGCTCCCATGGGCACACTGATGACGGCGCAGCTGGCGCTGCAGCAGGGGCTGGCCTGTCATCTTGCCGGTGGCACCCATCATGCCCATTACGATTTCGGTTCCGGGTTCTGCATCTTCAATGACCTGGCGTTCGCCGCCAGACATGTGCTGGCCAGTGGCGCGGTGGAGCGTCTGCTGATTTTCGATTGCGATGTGCATCAGGGCGATGGCACCGCCGCGATGCTCGCCGATGAGCCGCGGGCGTTTACCTGTTCCATCCATTGCGAAAAAAACTTTCCGGTGCGCAAGCAGACCAGTGATCTGGATGTGGGATTGCCGCTGGGCATGAGTGACCGGGATTACCTGGACACGGTGTTCGAGACGCTGGAATCCCTGCTGGATACCGTGCGTCCGCAACTGGTGCTGTATGATGCCGGGGTGGATATTTTCGAGCATGACCCGCTGGGGCGACTGTGTATTTCCGAGCAGGGTATCGCCGACCGTGACCGCGGTGTGATCGAGCGCTGCCGCCGCCGGGGGGTGCCGGTGGCCACAGTGATCGGCGGCGGCTACGATGATGATCGTGAAGCGTTGGCGCGACGGCACGGCATCGTGATAGAGCAGGCATTTGAGTTGCAAGTTGAAAGTCAAACGTTGAAACGCGGTCAGGGCCGGTAGTGAGCGGAACCCCTACGGTCCGCGCGGCAAGGCGAAAGTGTCAGTCGCTAACCACAATGGCGAATGGCAATGGGGTATGACGCTACGTTTTGTGTCCCTTGCAACGTTTAACTTTCCACTTTCAACTGCTCCGAAGGAGCTCCAATGTCCAAAGCCCTATTGATCATGGCCCATGGCAGTCGCAGCGACACGGCCAACGACGAATTCCGTGCCCTGGTGGAAGCCGTGGCGGAGTCTGCCCATGGGGCGGGCGAGGAATATGTGGCGGTGCTGCCCTGTTTTCTCGAGCTGGCCCAGCCCTCGTTGGTGGAAGCGATTCAGCAACTGGAGCATCAGCCAGTGACCCATGTGCAGCTGTATCCGTTGTTCTTCAACAAGGGCAAACACGTGGGCAAGGATATTCCGGCCCAGGTGGACGATGCCCGCGAGCGTTTTCCGACTCTCACCATCGAGTTGCTGGACTACTTCGGCAACGCCGATGGCCTGGCGTCGCTGGTGCTGGATCATATTGCCGCACAGGACTGAATAATGACGGTCACGGATGACACCGAACAGCGCATTCAACACATCTTCACCGCAGAATCCCGGCGGGTGCTGGCCACACTGATTCGTCTGCTGGGCGACTTTGATCTGGCCGAAGATGCCCTGCAGGAGGCCTTTATCGCCGCTCTGCGGCAATGGCCCGCCGAAGGGGTGCCGGACAATCCCCGTGCCTGGCTGGTCTCCGCCGGCCGTTTCAAGGCCATTGACCAGCTGCGCCGCCGGGCCCGCTTCGACCAGATTCTTCACGAACAGGCAGAGCAGCTGGCCGCCCGGGGTGTGGTGGAGATGGAGGTGGAAAGTCTGGCCATCGAGGATGATCGGTTGCGTCTGATTTTCACCTGCTGCCACCCGGGGCTCGCCCAGGATGCCCAGGTGGCGCTGACCCTGCGGGAAGTCTGTGGCCTGACCACGGAAGAAATTGCCCGTGCTTTCCTGAAAAAGGCTCCCACCGTGGCGCAGCGGATCGTGCGGGCCAAGGCCAAGATACGTGATGCCGGGATTCCCTATGAAGTGCCCGAAGGCGACGATCTCTATGAGCGCCTTCAGTCGGTGTTGCAGGTGATTTATCTGGTGTTCAACGAGGGCTACCTGGCCTCGGCGGGGGACCAGGTGTTGCGCCATGATCTCAGTGAAGAGGCCATTCGTCTGGCGGAACTGGTGCTGGCCCTGCTACCTAACCCGGAACCGGAATGCCAGGGCTTGCTGGCATTGATGTTGTTGCATCACGCTCGCCGTGCCACGCGCATGAGTGCAGACGGTGAGCTGATTTTGCTGGAGGATCAGGACCGCGATCTCTGGGACCGGGAAGAGATCGGCCGCGCTGACCAGTTAATCCGCCGGGCCATGTTGTCGCAAGGTTTTGGCCCCTACACCCTGCAGGCGGCGATTGCCGCGGTGCATGCCCTGGCCCCGAGCAGCAAGGACACCGACTGGCAGGAAATCGTCGGGTTGTACGATCTGCTGGTTCAGCAGATGCCGTCGCCGGTGGTGGCGTTGAACCGGGCGGTGGCTGTGTCCATGAGTGAGGGGCCCGCCAGCGGGCTGGATGCCCTGTTGCCGCTGATGAAGGAGAAGACCCTTCAACAGTACCACCTGGCCCATGCGGCCCTGGCGGACATGTATCGCCGGCTGGAAAACCGTGAGGCTGCCCGGGCGCATTACCAACAGGCGCTTGCCCTGACCAGCCAGCCGGCGGAACAGCGTTTTTTACGCCGTCGGCTGGTAGCACTGGCAGAGTAAAAGAAAATCACGCCACGCTGTCGAAATGCCGGTTTCCGGTTCGACTCATGGATGAATCCACTTTTTTCAAGGAGAGAGTCATGGCCTTGTCCAACTCACAGGAAACCGTGATTCGTGAACTGACCGCGCGCTGGGTGGCAGCCATCGCCTCCCAGCAGGATGACGAGGTGCTGTCGTTCTACAGTGATGGCATCCGTTCCTTTGATGTGATTCTGGATCAGCAGGTACGGGGCACGGAGGATTACCGGGTGCATCTGGCGCGGTGCAATGCGTTCTGCAACGGTGAGCCGGTGTTTGAGATGTACGATCTGGAAGTGACCGTGGAAGGTAGCCTGGCCGTTGCCCACGGCATGATCCATTGCGGTTGCGACGATGAAAACGGCCAGCTGCAGACCGGATGGATGCGGGCCAGCTTTGTCTGGCAGCAGCTCGACGGACACTGGCAGATTGTCCATGAGCATCTGTCCAATGCCTTTGAGCCTGGCAGTGGTGAACTGATCATGGATTGGAAGCCGGAGCACAAACCGGTACCGGTCCCCGTCATGGAGAGAGCCTCATGAAATATCTGTGTCTGGTGTATTACAACGAAGCCGCCATGCAGGAGCGTGGCGATGATCACTGGCAGGCGTTGAACAAGGAATGTCAGGCCTACAGTGGCGGGCTCACGGAGTCTGGTGTGATGTTGGACGGTTCTGCCCTGCAGCCGGTATCCACGGCCACCACGGTGAGATTGCGGGATGGTCAGGTCAGTGTCACTGACGGCCCCTTTGCAGAGACCAAGGAGCAGCTTGCCGGTTTCTATCTGATCGAGGCCAATGACCTCAATGATGCCATTCGTGTGGCCAGCCGTATTCCACCGGCCCGTTATGGCAGCATTGAAGTGCGGCCGGTGCGGGATATTTACGGGGAGTCCTCGGACAAGGTGCCCTACGCAGACGCTTTGGAGCCATAGGCATCCTCGCGGTGTGGACATCGCTTCCCACAGGAGCGGGCGCGCCGGCGGGAAGCGATGTCAGAACGTTTTGGCAAACACCAGGCCGCCCCACAGAACATTCCGGTCGCCCACACCCTCTTTCAATTCAGAGGTGTGGCCGCGCAGTACGTAGCTGAGCCGATAGCCGTCATTGAAGGCCCAGGTGTAGCCGAGCCAGGCTTCGGCCACACCGTGATTGACCTCATCGCTGTCGTAGCTCACTTCGCTGTCGCGGAATTGCCCCTGCAGAAACGCATTGTAGGCGCGACCGACCAGGGCGATGCCTCCCCACAGGTAATGCTCGTTGTCCTGACTCATGGCAGTGGCGTTGTTGCGCTCGCCGTAATGGGCCAGTTCCGGACTGGTCTGCCACCAGGGGGTGTGCAGACGGCCGGCCCGGAAGCTCAGGCTCCAGCGTGCCTCTGTCAGATAGCCTACAGACCCTTCCACCGTGCTTTTCACTTCCAGACGGTCAGTGGAGATCGGCAGAATCTTTTGACGTGCCACGGCATAACGGAAGGTGGCCTCGCCGCCATCGCTGACCTGATGCTCCCAGCCTTCCGCGCGGTCACTGCCGATCACCTTGTGGACGCCGTTCTGGATATCGCCAGCCAGGTCCAGGCCCATGGCGCCCAACGTCAGGGCACTATGCCAGGCCACCTGGCGGCCCGGATCTACCTGTACCCGACTGCTGGAAACATACAGCAGGCTGGCATAGGGGCGATCCCCATAGAGTGGTGTTTTCGCGTCCTTGTCTTCAGGTGTGAAGCCGAAGATGCCCGCTTCAAAACTGTGGCCATGGACGCCGCTGTCGGTAATGCCGTCGATGCCGGTAAGGCGGTCGATCCAGGTCAGTGGGGTGTTCAGTGACAGGGCAAAATCCCGGGCACGGGTGCCGGTGGCGGCGACGCTGATGCCATAGGTGTAGTCCTGGTCGCGGCTGCCCGGTACCAGCAGATCGTTATCCAGGGTCAGCGACCAGCTTCCTGTCTCCCGTTCCTGTTCCGGTATGGTGCGGGGCTGTCGTGGCCGTTGTGCGTCGAACGCCGGGTCTCCGAGGCGGGCCAATTGCAGATCCGGGGAGGGGGCGGCGTGCAACGCCGGCGTGGCCATGGCCAGCGTGGTTGCCAGCAGGAGAGCGGCCCCCAGGGCCGGATGCGCAAGATAACGGTTCACTGTCTCTGTCTGTGTCATGGCTCCGTTTCCAACAGTTTGAGCGCGTACGGTAGTGCCGGTGTACGCACTGGCGGTAATACGTTGCTGGACGGTTATTGCCTGTTTCTGCAGAGAGTTGTCGTTATGCCAGCGGTGACGGCTCAGGGTGTCTGCCGTCGGTCTGTGTCATGGAAGACAAGGATGTCGCGGCTTGGTTTGATGAAACAGCGGAACTGACTGGGCGATTTAATCGATTTTTTCGAACTTTACAGTCCGGGGCGACAGTGTACCCCGGCGACACAGTGACCGGATGCCTGTCCGGGACGTTGTTTTCTGTCATTGAGCGGTTCCCTGTCCCGCGCGTAGCCTTTGATTAACCCCGTTAATCATGTGTGAGGAGAGGCAAGGTGGCAGAGGCATATATCGTAGCGGCGGTGCGTACCGCCGGTGGCAAGAAAAAGGGTCGGCTGAGCAAGGTGCACCCGGCGGACATGGGTGGCCGGGTGATTGATGCGGTGGTGAATCGTATCGGTGTGGCACCGGAGAAAGTGGACGACGTGATCTTCGGTTGTGTGAGCCAGATCGGTCCGCAGACCTTCAATCTGGCGCGGACTTCCATCCTCAGTTCCTGCCTGCCGGAATCCGTCCCCGGCGTCACCATCGACCGCCAGTGCGGCTCCTCACAACAGGCGATTCATTTCGCCGCCCAGGCGGTCATGAGCGGTACCCAGGATCTGGTGATTGCCGGTGGCGTGGAATCCATGAGCCAGGTGCCCATCGGTGCGCCGGTCACTGCGGTCAAGGAAATGGGCAACCCGTTCACCGGGGAAATCAGCAAGCGTTATCCCGGTGAGACGTTCAGCCAGTTCATCGGTGCCGAGCGTATGGCGGAGAAGTACGGGGTGAGCAAGGCCGAGCTGGACCAGTTCGCTTACGATTCCCACAAGCGCGGTGCCGCCGCCACCGAAGCCGGCCGCTTCAATGACGAAATCATTCCGGTGCCGATTACCCTGGAAGATGGCAGTAGCGATGATCACATCGTGGACGAAGGCATCCGCTGGGACGCAGAACTGGATGCCATCAAGGCGCTGCAGCCGCTGCAGGAAGGGGGGCATATCAGCGCCGCCAATGCCAGCCAGATTACCGATGGCGCGTCGGCGGTGATGATTGCCAGCGAAAAGGCGGTGAAAGAATACGGTCTGACGCCTCTCGCACGTATTCATGCCATGGCGGTGGTGGGCTCCGATCCGACCATGGTGCTGGAAGGCCCGATTCCGGCCACCGAGAAAGTGCTCAAGCAGGCCGGCATGACCATTGATGATCTTGATCTGTACGAAGTGAACGAAGCCTTCGGGTCCGTACCGCTGGCCTGGATGAAGGCGGTGGGCGCCGACTACGAGAAACTCAATGTGAATGGCGGCGCCCAGGCGCTGGGGCATCCGCTGGGTGCCACCGGCACCAAGCTGATGGGGACTCTGGTCTATGAGCTCAAACGTCGCGGCGGCAAGTATGGCTTGCTGGCTATCTGCGAAGGCCTGGGCACGGCCAACGCCACCATCATTGAAGTGCTGTAAGGCGTAGTTGAAAGTTCAACGTTGAAAGTGGCAACGCGGGGTTGGCGTGTCGCCAGTGGGGGAAACCCTGGGCGCCGCGCTGTCGCGTTTTTCGACCTGAAAAAAAGCCGCCCCGGTTTCCCGGGGCGGCTGTTTTATGGCCACACACCACCACGACATGCCTGCTTTGTCAGGCGCCGTTCAGTCTCTCTGCCAGCCATACTCCGGCCAGTATCATGATGGCGACTGACCCCACCGGCACAAAGACACGCCGATAGGCCACGGTTTCCCGCACCAGATAGGCCGCAGGCACGAACAGCAGCACGATGGCGACCTGTCCCAGTTCCACGCCCAGATTGAAGCCCAGCAGCGGCAGGAAAATGCCACTATCGGTAAGCCCCAGGTCAGCCAATACCGAGGCGAAACCGAGGCCGTGAATCAGACCGAACACGAAAGCCATCAGCCAGCGTTTGGGGAACAGTCTCGGTACCAGGTTGGCGGCGGCACCCAGCGCCACAGTGACGGCGATGGCGGATTCAACCAGCCAGGTTGGCAGGGTGATGATGCCCAGCGTAGCCAGTGCCAGCGTCAGCGAGTGGGTGAGGGTGAAGGCCGTGACGATGGCCAGTGTCTGGGTCAGCGCACGGGTCATTGTGGAGGCGGGTTGCCAGCCGCCCCGTTGCCACACCAGCACCGCCGGGAACAGCAGTGTCAGCAGGAACAGGATGTGGTCGTAGCCGATCAGGATGTGGTGTACCCCCTGACGAATAAAACCCTGAAAGGCCTGCCATTGGGAGCGGGCGTCGGTACCCATCAGCTGCTGACGGTGGCGGCTGCTGAACACGGCAGAGAGGCTGTGATCGTCCTGCTCAAGACGCAATAAACCATGATGGCCAGGATCTTTTTCGAACAGGAACTGATAGCCCACGGCCAGTTGTTGCGGGGCCCGTTGGCAATCGCCACGCCACTGCATGGCAGCATAGGTGCCATCTACATGATCAATGGCCTGGAGCCCGGTCAGCGTCAGTGCGCAGGGGTGGCGTTGCTCGCCATGAAGGGCGTCGATGGTCAGCGTGGGCAGGACCTGTGCGGCCAGCGCGCTGCGCTGTCGCCGCAGTTCTCCCCAGGTGATGGCTCCGTCATCATTCCGGTCCAGGGGCAGCACCAGTTGCAGGTCACGCAGGGCGATATCCCAGCGACCCTCTATCATGGCATTGCCATCATTGCTGTCGATAAACAGGTAGCTGTCACTGGGTTTGTGAGCGAGAACCTGTCCGGCCAGGATCAGCAGAAAAAGCGACATCAGGGATTTCATTCGGCGGCTCCCTTGGCGGCATCAGGAATCTGGCTGTCGATAATCTGATGCTGGTGGATGAAGTCCCTGATCTGGTCGTGGGTGTCTTGATCGCCGATCGCTCTGGCGCTGGCGTTCAGGATCCGAAGATCGGCCAGTTCCCGCTGTTGTCGCCAGTTTTCCCGAGCCAGGGCAAGGGCGCCCTCGGGGTTGTCTTCCACTTCCAGCAGAAAGCGTGCGTGCTCACGGAGGTGGCGTTCGCGTCCGGTATCCCGGTCGGCCGCCATGCGTGCTCGGTATTGCTCCCGCCAGATTTCCGCTCGGGGATGGTCCAGTCGCTGGCCGGCGATGGCCAGCCGCAACAGAGCCCCGTCCCTGTCCTGCCAGCCTGACAGGTCGTCAATCACGGACCGGGATTGATCGCGGGTCAGCCACAGGTCGCTTTGCAGATAGCGCAGGTAAGGATCTTGCGGCGCCTGTTTCAGGGCATCTTGCAGATGACTCATGGCCGCGTCGGTGTCTCCCTGCTGCAGAGCGATTTCGGTAAGGAGTGTCGTCAGCCAGCGTGCGGAGTCCCCCTGCGGGGCGGCGGGGCCCTCGGCCAGTGCCTGTAAGGTGGCATAGGCCTTGTCGCGTTGATGGGTGATGGCTTGCACGCTGGCCTGACAGAGTACCACCGTGGTGGGAGGCAGGGTGACCGCGGACTCGCGGCACGCTTGCCGTGCCGCATCCAGGCGACCCTGTACCCGTTCGATATTGGCCAGCATCAACCAGGCTTGTCCCTGATTGGGGAATCGATCCAGCAGTTGGTTGAGGCGATGGCGGGCCCGGGCAAACTGGTGGCGGTGCTGCTCAATGCGGGCCATCAGTAATTCGGCAGCCGGTGAGAATCCATCCTGTATGAGAGGTGCCAGCGTTGCGTGGGCATAGCCGAGGAAACGCGGATCCTCTGCGTGGCTGGCATAGTCGATCTGCGATCGTGCCAGGGCCAGGACGTCAGCAGGATCAGCGACAGGCGCCGGGTTTGCCAATGTTTCCGGCAACGCGGGGAGTCGAGCGAGGACCACGTCATCGCCGTCCGGTGTGTAGGGGGCGGCGATGGTGGCACCGCACCACAACAGCAGCAGGAGTGTCACAAAAACACCGGAGTGCGATGTGACCGCACTCCGGTGATTATTGGACACCTTACCCCGGGGAATGGCTCCCGCTGCCGCTGCCGCGGCGCGGGAGAGGGTTTCAGTTTTCCGGTTGGAGAACATTGTTGTAGGCATCCGGGTTGGTCTTGTCACGAAAGATGAAGCGCGTGTCGTTGATTGCCACCGGGTCACGGGTGTCTGCCGTGGTCGCCAGCTGGGCTTTGACGAAAGCGGTGTAGTTGACCGCCGCCGGGGCCTGCTGACGGGGGCGATCACTGTCGCCCCCAAAGCACCCGCTGAGTAGCAGCACGCCCGCGCTCACGGTAATCGTCAGTCGGTATCGCATGGTGTCCTCCTTTACTCGACCGTGGCGACGTTATCGGCGCCGGGTAACGGGGTGTTCAGGTAGGGGAAGCGAGTCAGGTAGCTGGCGGGGTCGGGCAGGGCCCCATCGTTCACGATGGCTCCGCCGTTGACCTGGCTGTCCTGAGCGCCACAGGAGCCGATTTCGCCACCGGCAGCTTCCCCGTTGACGTCGGCACCACACAGGAAGCCTTCCGCAGCGGTCAACGCAATATCCACCACGTCATCAATGGGGCGGCGTCCGTTGGGGAAGCCGGCGAAGTCGCCCCCGGCCACGCCCAGGTCGTTCTGTCCGCCAGCCGCGGTGGCCGGGATGCCGGTGTTGAGGCGCAGCATTTCACTGGGGGTCACGGTGGGTAGCTGGGTGACGCCGGGTACGCCGGTCAGAAAGACGGTGACCAGATCATTACGTGGGGTATCCGGGGCGGGAACACCGAACAGGATTTCCACCAGAGCCGGCAGGCTGGGGTTGGTCACGTAGGTGGCGAATTGGCCGTCGTCCTTGGGTTCACTGGTATTGAAACGGTCCTTATCGGGCAGCCCGATGACGACTTCATTGACTAGCGGAGAGCCAAGCCGGGAGACCTGGGTGAAAGCACCGCCTTTGACCGCAGGGCCTTTGGCGTTACTGCTGCTGGTAGTTTCCGAGCCCTGGGGACCCGGGTTGATCACTGTGGCCTGGCGGATGCTGGCGGTGGTCCAGCCGCCGATCACGGTGTTGTCGCCAGTGAGACAATCGGCGGGGACTTCCAGTGCCAGGCTGGTGATGTTCTTGTCACCGATGACGTTGCTGCGTGAATCACGGGCGCCAAGAGGATCCAGCGCAACCAGGTCAAAGACTTCCCCCAGGTTGACCACGAAACCTTCCTGGCGCTGTCCGGCAAACACACGCCCCGGCATGGGGCAGTCTGGAATGGTGACGTCATAGATAAAATTGTCTGCGTAAGCAGCATAGTCACCGATGGATTTTGTGCCGATATTGTCCAGGGGTTTGGCGAAGCTGCTGTCGCCACTGTTGGCGTTGGTGATGGATTGCACGCTGCCGGTGCGACGGTCGCCGGAGATTACCTCAACCGTGTAGCTTTCCAGAACATTCTGGGCGTCGTTGTTCTGGCCGGTAACGGCACCAATGTTGATCAGGGGAACCGGCACCGATACGCCATCCACATCCACGGGGAGGTTGCGTCGTTCGGTATTGAACTGAAAACGAAAGGTCAGGTTTTCTTGGGCGTCACCATCATTGTCGATATGGATTTCATAAATGGCATCGTCGTCCAGTGAAAAATAATTGGGGCCGCCGTAGGCATCCTGTAGTGGAAGGTAATTGGCAATCAACGTGACGTAACCATCACGGCCGGATTCATAGCTGTTGAACATGTAGAAATCGGTACCGTCCACTTTGGGCATGCCGGTGATGAACGGCGCTTCCCGGTGGCTTGATGCCAGCGTGCCGGCACTGGCCAGCAACGTGGCGGCGGCACACGCTGCCGGTATGAATGCGTAGCGGGGTCGCATGATGTCTCTCCTTTCTTGTCGATGTACTGGGTGTACGCAGCGGAGTCGCAAATAGATGCAGAATTTATTTTGTTTTTTTCTGCATCCATGGGAGAGGTTTTCACGTATTAACGACAAGGCATCTGTCACTTATGGGCCATGTGAATATTTTGTTTACGGAGTGTCCCATGATGGCGGAAGCCGACGACAGACTGGTGCGTGCGCTGGCGAAAACCGCCCAGGGGGACCGTCAGGCTTTTGCCAGTCTTTACCAGCAATCGAGTCAGGCGATATTCGGTATGTGCCTGCATTTGCTCCGGGACAAGGATGAGGCCAGCGACGTGTTACAGGAAACCTATATTCAGGTTTGGCACCATGCCGGCGAGTACCATGCCGATCGGGGCTCGGTGATGACCTGGATGATGTCCATCGGACGCTATCGTTGCCTGGATGCGCTGCGCCGCCGTCGTTGTGATGTGCAAGTCGATACCGTCATCCACGAGCCGCCCAGCGAAGATTCCGGGCCCATGGAGAATGCCCATGACCAGGTGGATCGCCAGCGTCTCAGCGATTGCCTGAAAGGGCTGGACGAACGATATCGTTCCAGTATCGAGATGGCCTACTTTCGTGGCTTTACCCACCAGGAGCTGGCGGTGGCCATGGGTCAGCCTCTGGGCACCACAAAGAGCTGGATACGCCGTGGCCTTGATGTTCTGCGCCGGTGTCTTGGCTCATGAAACCGGATGATTACGAACGCAACCACGCACTTGCCGCAGAATATGTGGTGGGGACCCTGCAAGGCATGGCCCGCCAGCGATTCGAACGCTGGATGATGCATTCTGCCAGGCTGCGCCGGCAGGTGTGGTACTGGGAGCGGCGACTGCAACCTTTTAATGAGAGTCTTCCCGAGGCGTCACCGCCCAGAGGGGCTTGGCAGGCCATTGAGCAGCGTCTGTTTGCCGATTCGACAACCAGAGTGTCAGCCGCGGGTTGGTGGCAGAGTCTGGCTGCCTGGCGCTGGTCCACAGGCATTGCCATGTTGGCTGTGTTTGCCCTGTTGATATGGACGCCCTCTCCGACGGTGGTGACCCGTTATGTGGGGGTGGTGCAGAGTCCGCAGGCAGAGCCGCTGTGGGTGGTGAATGCGTCGGCGGATCATCGACTTATGGTGAAGTCCCTCCCCCAGGTGCAGCCTGCGGCGGCGGGCAGGGATTATGAGCTGTGGTTGTTGCCTGAGTCAGGCGCGCCGGTCTCCCTGACGGTGCTGCCCACCGGCGATACCCAGTTGCAGATTCAGCTTACCGACCAACAGGTCCGTGAATTGCTGCAGTCGCGCTCCCTGGCAATCAGCCTGGAGCCGGCGGGAGGCTCCCCCACTGGTCAGCCTACCGGGCCGGTGGTCTATCAGACCCGCCTGATTCAGATGTAGCTGGCTAGAGGGTTATTCGGAGAGTTCGCTTTCAGCTTCCTCTAGCGCCTCCATGGCCTCCAGGAGCTGTTCTTCCATGTCATCGTGCTGCTTTTTCAGGCGAGCCTGATCGCCAAGCAGGCCGTTCATTTCGTTCTTGCGGCTGTCGTCGGTATAAAGGGATTCCTCTCCCAGTGCCGTTTCGATATCCGCGAGCTGGCGGTCACAGTCACTGAGTTGTCTTTCCAGCTTTTCCACCTGCTTTTTCAGCGGCCGCAACTGCTCCCGTTTCTGGGCTGCCAGCTGACGTCGCGCCTTGGCATCCAGACCGTCATCGGCTTTCTCCTCTCGCACCGGTTTGCCGTCCTTGCGGTTCTGTTGCAGCCAGCGGGCATAGTCATCCAGGTCCCCGTCAAAGCGATTAACAGCCCCGTTGGCGACCAGCCAGAATTCATCCACGGTGGTCTCCAGCAGATGACGATCGTGGGATACCATGACAACGGCACCCTCGAAGGCCTGGAGAGCCAGGGTGAGGGCCTCACGCATATCCAGGTCCAGGTGGTTGGCGGGTTCGTCCAGTACCAGTAAAGCGGGTTTTTCCTGCACGATCATGGCTAGCGCCAGACGGGATTTTTCGCCACCGGAAAAGCGGCCCACCGGGGCAAAGACATCGTCACCGTGAAAACCGAACCGGCCCAGTTCACTGCGCAAGGCGGATTCGCTCCATTTGGGTTGGAAGCGCGACAGCATCTGGTAGGGGGTATCGCTATGGTCCAGGCGGTCCACCTGTTGCTGGTGGAAGTAGCCCACGGCCAGGTCGTTGTCCTTGTCGAGGCGACCCGCCAGCGGCGCCAGTTCGCCGACCAGGGTGCGAATCAGGGTGGATTTACCGGCACCGTTGGGGCCCAGTAGCCCCAGACGGGATTCCGGCCGCAGGCTCAGACTGACATTGTCGAGAATGGCCACGTCCCCCTGTGCGCTGCGGTAACCACAGCGCACCGCATCCAGACTTTCCATGGGGTTGGGCAGTTTGTCGGGCTTGTGGAAATCGAAACTGAACCCGGAATCCACATGGGCCGGGCCGATCAACTCCAGCCTCTCCAGTGCCTTGATCCGGCTTTGGGCCTGCTTGGCTTTGGACGCTTTGGCCTTGAAGCGGGCGATGAACTTCTGCATGTGGGCCACCTGGGCCTGCTGCTTTTCATGCATCTTTTGTTGCAGGGACAGCTGCTCGGCGCGCTGGCGTTCAAAGTCGGAGTAGCCGCCGCTGTAATGCTTCAGTTGTTTACGCTCGATATGCAGGATCTGGTTGACGGTGGCATCCAGGAAGGCGCGGTCATGGGAAATCACCAGCAGCGCCCCGGGTTGTTGCACCAGGTAGCTTTGCAGCCAGAGGATGGCATCCAGATCCAGGTGGTTGGTGGGCTCATCGAGGAGTAGCAGGTCCGCCTCGCTCATCAGCACCTGGGCCAGGTTCAGTCGCATGCGCCAGCCGCCGGAGAAGCTGGCCACCGGCTGCTGTTGCTGCGCTTCACTGAAACCCAGGCCGGCCAGCAGGGTGGCGGCCCGGGCCGGTTGTTGCCAGGCGTGCAGGGCTTCCAGTTCGCCATGGGCATGGGCGATGGCATGGTTGTCGCCGGCACTTTCTGCCTCGGCCAGTTTCTTCTCCGCCCGGCGCAATGGGTGATGACCGTCCAGAACGTAGTCGATGGCGGGCTGTTCCAGGGCCGGCACTTCCTGGGCCATCATGGCCAGGCGCCAGTCTGCCGGCAGATTCAGGTTGCCACCATCGCTCTCCAACTCGCCCATGATAAGCTTGAACAGCGAGCTCTTGCCGGTGCCGTTGCGGCCCACCAGGCCCACTCGCCAGCCCTTGTGCAGGACCACGCTGGCGTCTTCCAGCAACAGGTCGGGGCCGCGGCGAAGGTTGATGTGTTCCAGAGAGAGCATGGATAGACCCGGGATAGATGAGAACCGGCGCAGTGTAAGCCAGCAAACGTGACGGGGGAACCGTGGACGACTCCATAAAACAGGATCTGTGGCGCTATGCGCTGGGGCGATGGCAGGACAAGGATTTTGAACGTGCCTGCCTGCACCTGCAGGACGATTTTCAGGTGCCGGTGGCCCTGCTGCTGGCCGGCCTGTGGCTGGCCGCATCGGACAAGCAACCGGATGCGGCGGTGGGGCGCCGTATGGCCGAGCTGGCCGAGCAATTCGAAGCCGACTACCTGCGCCCGCTGCGGGTGATTCGCCGCAAGGCTGGCGACGATGCGCGGGTGCCAGAATTCAAACGGCAGCTGCAGCAGGTGGAGTTGGAGGGGGAGCGCTGGCTGCTCACCACCTTGCCCGGCCTCTGCGACAACCTGTTGCCCGCGGGCGAGCAGGTCGACCCGATGGGCTGGATGCTGGTGCTGATACCCGAGCTGGCCCAGTGTGAGGGGTTGCAGAGCGCTCTCAACGAGCTCGTTGAGCGGCAAGTTTCAAGTTGAAAGTTGCAACGCGCGGATGGGGTCGGGTGCCACCCGAGTCAGGCTCCTGCCGCGCCGCAATACCGGTAAAGACTTGATGCTGTCAGCATTGTGGGGTAGCCGTGCGGAGAGAGCGTTAAAGATTTGGTACAACCCTCTGGCGCGCGTTTCAACTTGAAACTTGCAACTTGAAACTCTCCCCTGCCATCCTTTTCGTCCCATGTTCATCCGGATTTCTCCATGACCACCGACCTGGCCTTTGACCGCGATCATCTCTGGCATCCCTATACGTCCACCTCGAAACCGCTGCCCACTTTTCCCGTGGCCAGTGCCAAAGGAGTGCGGCTGACGCTGGAAGACGGGCGCGAGCTGGTGGATGGCATGTCGTCCTGGTGGGCCGCGGTACATGGCTATAACCATCCGGTGCTGAACCAGGCCGCCAAGGACCAGATCGACCGCATGGCCCATGTGATGTTCGGTGGGCTGACCCATGAACCGGCGGTGGAATTGGGCAAGAAACTGGTGGCATTGACGCCGGAGCCGCTGGAGAAGGTGTTTCTGGCTGACAGCGGCTCAGTCTCCGTGGAGGTGGCCATTAAGATGGCCTTGCAGTACTGGCTCAGCCAGGGGCACGCCGGCAAGGATAAATTGCTGGCCCTGCGCAATGGGTATCACGGCGATACCTTCGGGGCCATGGCCGCCTGCGACCCGGTCAACGGGATGCACTCCCTGTTCAGCGGGGTGCTACCCAAGCACTTCTTCGCCGAGGCGCCGCAGTGTCCCTACGACAGTGACTTTGATACCGATGATCTCAATTCCATCCAGCAGATGCTGGCGGAGCATCATCAGGAGATCGCCGCCGTGATTCTGGAGCCGGTGGTGCAGGGCGCGGGTGGCATGCGCATCTACCACCCCGCCTACCTGAAGGCGGTGCGGGCGCTCTGTGACGAGTATGGCGTGTTGCTGATCTTTGACGAGATTGCTACCGGCTTTGGCCGCACCGGCAAGCTGTTTGCTCTGGAGCATGCGCAGGTGTGCCCGGATATCCTCTGCCTGGGCAAGGCGATAACCGGTGGCTACATGACCCTGGCGGCGACCCTGTGTACCGGTCAGGTGGCGGCAGGTATTTGCGAGGGGGAGGCCGGTGTGCTGATGCATGGTCCCACCTTTATGGGTAATCCGCTGGCTTGCGCGGTGGCCAATGCCAGTATCCAGCTGTTGCTGGACTCGGATTGGGCAGGGCGGGTTACCGCCATCGAGAAACAGCTGAAAGACGAGCTGTTACCGCTCAGGCATCTCGACAGCGTGGCTGATACCCGCGTACTGGGAGCCATCGGGGTCATGGAAATGAAAGCGCCGGTGGCTATGGAAGAGGTGCAGGCGCGGTTTGTGGAACAGGGCGTATGGATTCGCCCGTTCGGCAAGCTGGTCTACATCATGCCGCCGTTCGTGATCGAACCGGCGGATCTGAGCAAGCTCACCGGGGCGATGCGGGATCTGGCAGTGAGGAGCTGAGTTGCAAGTTGAAAGTTTCAAGTTGCAAGGCGCGATAAAGGCCCGTGCCAAACCTTGAACGCTGATGCCGCGACGCCGCTCATAAAACCCGGCTGGCTATCTCGCCAGGGCATTCGAGCATATGTCTTTTTTCTTTATCCATGCGGCGCGGCTCAGGCCTGCATCAGTTGGCACCATAGCCTGCCCGCGCCTTGCAACTTGAAACTTTCAACTTGCAACTCAACTACCGAAACCCCGGCATGGTCTGTATCAGGTGGCGTTGGACTTCCAGCCATTCGCCGATACGCCGCCAATGCTGTTGGTCGTCCAGATGGCGAGAGACAGCGGCGTCGAGGACGCCTTCGCCATTGCTCATTGCCTGCACGTAAAGCTGGGTGTCACGCAGGGTCACCAGATAGGGAATCTTCAGACTGGCAAGAAACTGGCGCAGGGATTCGTACATGCGCGTACGGGTGCGTGAGCGGTTGGCAATGACCGCCAGCCGCCGTGGCCGGCGCCGGTAACTGGGCGTCAGCATCAGAGTCTGCATGAAACGGGTGGTGGCGCGGATATCGATGGGACTGGGAAGCACCGGTACCAACACCACCTGAGACAGGCGTAACAGGTGGTCCAGGTGATGGGGATCCAGACCGGCCGGAGAATCAATGATAGTAATGGGACCCGCCTGGTCCAGTCTCTGTTGCAGCCGTCCCAGCGAGACCGGCTCGCCGGCCGGCCATCCCAGGCCATGGATGGTGGTGTTCTGGCGCAGTTTCAGCCATTGCAGCGCGGATTGCTGCGGATCCATGTCGAGCAGGGTGACCGGTTTGCCGAGGGCTTCATAATAACAGGCCAGATTGGTGGCAATGGTGGTCTTGCCGCAGCCACCTTTGCTGTTGGCAATCAGAATGACCAGTCGGGTCGGGCCGGACGAGCGCAGTGTGGATACCCCCATGGCAGAGCGATTTTGTAGGCTGTTCATGCCGTTTTCTTGTTGGTTTTCTTGTCGATGGTACCCGGCGGTTCGGGCGGCGCGATCACAATCAGAAAAAAGGGTGACGCTGCGCACAAAACCAACACTACCGCAAAATTAACCGCATTGATGTAAATTGTGATGTTATTTTGCGTACGCGGGGAACTGAATCCCGTGAAGGGGCCTCAGTACAGGGGGAGATTGAACATCATGCGTTTTATGTTGATTATCATCGCGCTGCTGGCGATGGTACTGGCGGCTATGTTCATGGTGCCGCTCGGCGGCGGCAAGCCGCTGCTGGACTGGCAGTATGTGGAACGTCACTGGCAGCAACCCGAACGGCTGCTGGATCGGCGAATCTCACCCTGGTTTGAGGAAAACGGGGAAAGCGTCGAGATGTATCGCTGGCGTGACCCCCAGGGAAACTGGCAGTATGGCCAGATTCCGCCGCCTGGTGTGCAGGCGGAGCCTTTTACCGTAAAAGCGCCGGAGACCATCACCGCGGAAGAAATGCGGGGTGGAAAGGGGCTCGAACAGCAACAACAACAGTAGGCCAATTGGAGGCAGAATGAAGAAATTGGGAATCGTGCTGGCAGGAACCGTCCTGCTGGCGGCATGTGGTCAGGAAGCGGAACTGAAAACGGACGACCAGAAGGCGTCCTACGCACTGGGTTTCCGTAGCGCCGAGCAGATGCGCAGTCTGGAAAACCTGGATCTGGATGCCATGGTGGCAGGTCTGCGTGACGGCTTTGCGGAAGATGGCCAGTCCCAGTTGGGTGACGAAGACCTGGACCAGCTGATCCGTGATTTCCAGGGCCGCATGATTGCCGCCCAGCAGAAGAAGATGGAAGAAGCGGCAGGCAAGAACCTGGAAGCCAGTGAGGCTTTCCTGGCCGAGAACGCCGAGCGTGATGGCGTCACCGTGACCGACAGCGGTCTGCAGTACGAAGTCCTGGCCTCTGGTGAAGACGGCGGCGTGTCTCCGACCCTGGAAGACACTGTGGAAGTGCACTACCACGGTACCCTGCCGGACGGCACCGTGTTTGACAGTTCCGTGGACCGGGGTCAGCCGGCCAGCTTTGGTCTGAAGCACATCATCCCGGCCTGGCAGGAAGCGCTGCCGATGATGAAAGAAGGCGACAAGTGGAAGGTCTTCGTTCCGCCGTCTCTCGGTTATGGTGAGCAGGGCGCCGGTGGCGACATTGGTCCCAACCAGGCGCTGATCTTCGAGATCGAGTTGCTGGATGTGAAAGGTAGCGGTAATGAAGCGGGTGCCGACGAGGAGTAAATCCTGTCGCCTCGCGTTTCAAGAAAAAGGGCGCCTTCGGGCGCCCTTTTTGTTTTTGGGCTACGAGCTACGAGCTACGAGCTACGAGCTACGAGCTACGAGCTACGAGCTACGAGCTACGAGCTACGAGCTACGAGCTACGAGCTACGAGCTACGAGCTACGCTCATTGGTATAGGGAGATCCGAAAAGTTCCCCGTTCTATCGCTTCGTCTTTTCCGTGTTTGACTCGCAGCTAGGCGCTCGTGGCTAGCCGCTATTTTCAATGTGTTGCCTGTTGGCGCGGCGGTTCTTGTTGATGGATGCTCAGGATCAGCTGGTCTTCCAGGGCAAAGCGATCTTCCAGCGTCTGCATCAACTGGGTGATGCGTGCGGGCAGTTGGTCCCGTCGTGACATCCACTGTTCCGGCCGCTCGAAGTCCTCGTTAAAAGCCAGGGCCGCATCCGTGGAGTTGTCCAGTTGCTGGAGAATCTGGTGGGTCAGAGCCGGGTTGTCGCGGTGGAAATGACGGGCCTCATTGACCAGTTCCCGGTACACCTCGAAGTAACCGGCACTGATGTAGTCCATCAACAGCTGGCAGAAATATTGAACCTGTTTCTGCAACGGCTGGCGAGGGTCTGACAAGCCCTTCAGTCCCTGCAGGGTACAGAGCAGTACGATCAGTTGCTGACGTTCATCCAGCCAGGCTTGTACCAGTGCCTCGATGCGTTGCCATTGGGCCAGGGCTGCGGAATGCGGGGTCGCCATGGGGGTTCCTCCTTGGAATACCCGTTACCGGTTTTCTTGTGGGGATATCGAGCCTAGAACTGCAGAGGGCGGGCTGGCAATGGGGCAAAACCGGCACCCGCCCTGGGAGGAAGAAAAAACTGCGCGATCTCAGACACTTGTCGCTAAAGACAAATTTCTTCTAATAACCCGGTGTTTAAAACCTATGTCCGGGGCGGGAACCGCTGAATCCCCGTTTGCACGCTTCAGGTCACGCTGCCTCTTTAGGCTCGCGAGCACGCAAAGGGGGATTCAGCGGTTCCCTAGAGGAACTGGGCCACCCAGGGCCATAGCCAGGGCAGCGCCATGGCGGTGACCAGGCCACACAGGCCCAGAGCCAGCCCGGCAAAGGCGCCGGCTTTCTCGCCATATTCAAAGGCCCTGGCGGTGCCGATGGCGTGGGCCACCAGGCCCAGCGCGAACCCCTTGATGCGATGGTCGGTGACCTTGAGCAGCCGGAAGATGGGCCCGGCAGCCAGGGCACCGACAATGCCGGTGATGGCCACGGCGCCCGCGGCCAGGGACACGTAGCCGCCGGTGGATTGGACTACCTCCACGGCGATGGGCGTGGTGATGGATTTGGGGGCCAGGGAGCCGACCACTTCGGCCGGCGCACCCAGCCACCAGGCCAGGCCCACGGCAATGGCGGCGGAAATGATGGCACCCAGTACGGTGGCGATCAGGATCGGTGTGAGCACGCTGCGTACCGTGTGCAGTTGCCGGTACAGCGGCCAGGCCAGTGCCACGGTGGCAGGGCCTAGCAGGAAGGAAATCAGGGTGGTCTGTTGTCGGTATTCTTCATAGTTCACGCCCACCAGCGGCAGCACGATAATCACCGGGATCGACGCCACCAGAAAAGGGTGGAACAGGGGCAGGCTGTTGCTGCGGCCATAGACCCACAGGGCAAAGCGGTAACTGGCCAGGGTCAGCAGGATGCCGAACAGCGGTGTGTGGACCAGGCCTGTGAGGCTATCCAGTCTATCCACCATGGTGTTCCCCCGGGGATTCGCGGTGCTTGCCGCCCAGCAGCTTCTTCAGCATCAGGGTGACCACCACCAGGCTCAGCAGGGTGCCGATTACCACGGCGACCCCAAGCGCCAGGGCATACTCTTCATAACGATGCCACTGCAGGACGATGCCGACCCCCAGCGGGAAAATCAGCAAACTGATGTGCTTGATCAGTGCGCCGGCCGCTGGCGCCACTCGCTGGCTGAAGGGGGCGTTGAGCAGCAGGGCCAGCAACAGCAAGACCATCCCGACCACCGAGGCGGGCAGGGGAATCCCGGTGAGGCGTATGACCACCTCACCCAGGAACTGGAAAAAAAGCAGAATCAGCAGGCCGTCGATCATGGTGCGATCAGACCCTGGGCAGTGGGCGGAACAACTGGATCAGAGCAACCAGTAACAGCCCGGAGAAAACCACCAGTGACCAGGCTGGCAGGCTCAGACCGAGGAATGACCAGTCCATTTCCGCGCATTCCCCGGAGCCGGCCAGCACCTGCTGGATCACGTTCTGCAGCGGAAACACATCCAGCATGTAATTCAGACCGGGCCCGCAAGCGGGCACCTGGTCCGCCGGCAGGTTCTGCAGCCAGATATGGCGGATGGAGACGGCGCCCCCGCCGATGGCAGCCAGCCCGGTGAGCAGCCCGTAAACACGAACCCCCAAGCGTTTGGGGCCGTGCAGGCTGGCCACCAGCAACACGGCGGCGGCGGCCATTACACCGATACGCTGGAAGATACACAGCGGGCAGGGTTCCAGACCATCCACATGCTGCAGATACAGAGCGCCGGCCATGGCAGCGATACAGGCAATCAGGGCAAGCAGGTTAAGCTGGCGGGGAGCAGGAATCAGGGACGACATGATGCACTCTTTTCGTCGGGGACCGGCGAAGGGTAGGCAAAAGCCGTCGGGGCGGCAAGCATGAGAAGCCAGAATGCAGAAAGACGGGGGTCAGGCCTGGCGCGCGTCCTGCTCCTGCAGGTTGCGGTCATGCCAGGCGTCAATGCCGGCTTCCCAGCCCTGAAACCACCATTGTGCCAGGGCGTCGTCTGCGTTGTAGGGGCAGCGGTTGCTGTCTCCGCCACCCATGCCCCACATGCAGCCCTGATTGTAGGCTTTTTCGCACTTTTCACGATCAGCCATGCTGTCACTCCCTAACCGGTTACTCCGAGACTATCACCGGGGCAGAGATCGGCTAGCGCTAAAGTCCGCATTTTTGTTGTGAAATTGCACGGAAACCGTGTCGCTGAGTGGCATTGCGACGCGGCGCACAGCGACTATGTGACAGCGGCAGCAGGGAGCCCGGGCGCCATGCCTTTGCGTGGGGGGGGCGGTTGGGCGACGGTGGAGGACAGTGGAATGACGAACCGCGCGTATCAAGTTGCGAGGCGCGACAGGCAAAAGCCATGTCGACCTCGCAACTCGACACTCGCTTTCAATCGCGGAAGTAATCCGCCAGGTAGTCTTCGAAGCTCTGGGTTTCTGCGTCTTCCCAGTGTCGTTGCTCGGTGAGGCTGTGAGCGGCCAGTTGCTCCAGACGCCGGTTGGTGTCATCGCAACGCTGACGGGACAGGAAGTGATCCCGGTGGGCCAGTGCCTGGTTCATGGCGAACTGGAAAAAGCTTTGCTGGCGGTTCTCCAGCTTGTCGAGAATCCGGGCTGACGGGGTGGCGTCAGGGTTATCCACCTTTTCCTGCTGGCGGGCCAGAGCGTCGCTGTAATTGCTGCCGCCATGGGTTCGGTCGAACAGCTCGGCGATGGGCTGCATCTGCGTCAGCTTTTCACTGGCCCAGTCTTTCAGGGAAACGGCCTTTCCCCAGTTGCACAGTTCGGTGGCGGTATTACGCCCTTCGTACACCACCTTGCGCAGGTTTTCCTTGCTGGCATGGAGGTCGCACTTTTCCAGTTGCGGGGATTCGCGCAGCAGGCAGTAGGTGGCAAACAGGTCCAGGAAACGAATTTCCTGCTGGTTGATGCCTACCGGTTCAAACGGGTTGAGATCCAGGGCGCGGATCTCGATGTATTCCACCCCGCGTTTCTGCAGCGCGGTGGTGGGCCGTTCGCCCTTGTTGATGGTGCGCTTGGGGCGGATCGACGAGTAGTACTCGTTCTCGATTTGAAGGATATTGGCATTGAGCTGGCGGTAGTCATCGCCCACCTTCACGCCGATCGCTTCGTAGGCCGGTTCCGGCGTCTTGATGGCGTGGGTGAGGGTTTTGACGTACTCATCCAGGTTGTTATAGCTGATTGCCAGAGACGATTGGGCGTTGTTCTGGTAGCCCAGGTCACTCATGCGCAGGCTGGTGGCATTGGGCTTGAACAGGGTGTGATCAAACGTATCAAGCTGATGCTCGCGACCGGCGAGGAAGGATTTACATAACGCCGGCGAGGCGCCGAACAGGTACACCAGCAGCCAGGAATAGCGCTGGAAATTGCGGGTCAGATCGAAGTAGCGCCGGGAAATATAGTCTTGCAGTGGCGCACTGTCGCCTTCCAGTACCTGGTTCAGTTTCCAGAACTCTTCCGGGTAGGAAAAGTTGTAATGAATGCCGGCGATGGTCTGCATCTTGCGGCCGTAACGATGCCCCAGTCCTTCCCGGTAGACGCTCTTCATGCGACCTACGTTGGAGCTGCCGTACTGGGCCACGGGCACATCGCTGTCGTTGCGGATCATGCAGGGCATGGAATTGACCCACAGCACCTCGTCCCCGATGTGGCTGTACACATAGCGATGCAGCTGCTCGAGAAACTCCAGCGGCTTGTGCAGTTCGGTGCTGGGCGGGGTGATGAATTCCAGCAGGGCTTCGGAATAATCCGTGGTGATATAGGGATGGGTCAGTGCCGAGCCCAGCGCCGCGGGATGGGGGGTTTGGGCCAGGGTGCCATCGGTGGTGATGCGCAGGCTTTCTTTCTCGATGCCGCGGCGGATGCCTGCCAGGGTGGCGGCGGCGTCTGAATCCAGCAGGGCGTGGATACGCTGTTCAAGTTTCATGGTTGGGCCCTGTCGTGCCGCCGGGAGAACCCGGCGGCGGGTGTGACGGAAATCCGACAATCATGGGGCAGTAGCATGACAGAGAGAAGTCACCGGGTCACAGGCGCTTCTTGCCTTTCTTCTGCTCATCCTTGGCCTTGGCGAACAGGTCCGCAAAGGTGCCGCCGCCATTGTTCTGGGGCTGACCACCGCCACGTTTGTTGCCACCCTGTCGCTGGCCACCCCCATTGCCCTTGCGGGCACCGGCCGGGCGCTGACCGGCTGCCTTTTCGGCGGGCTGGTCGTCCATGCGCATGGTCAGGCTGATGCGCTTGCGGTCCAGATCCACTTCCAGCACCTTCACCTTGACGATGTCGCCGGGTTTGACCACATCGTGGGGGTCTTCCACAAACTTGTCGGCCAGGGCGGAGACGTGGACCAGGCCATCCTGATGGACGCCGATGTCCACAAAGGCGCCGAAGTTGGTCACGTTGGTCACCGTGCCTTCCAGAATCATGGAGGGCTTCAGATCCTTCAGGGTCTCCACGCCTTCCTTGAAGACGGCGGCCTTGAATTCCGGGCGCGGGTCGCGGCCGGGTTTTTCCAGTTCGCTGAGGATGTCGGTCACGGTGGGCAGGCCGAAGGTGTCGTCGGTAAAGTCGGCGGCGTTGACCTTTTTCAGGAAGGGCACATCACCGATCAGTTCCTTGAGCGGACGGCCATGCTTCTCGGCGATCTTTTCCACCACCGGATACGCTTCCGGGTGTACCGAGGAACTGTCCAGCGGGTTGGCCGCATTCATGATGCGCAGGAAACCGGCGGCCTGTTCGAAGGTCTTGTCACCCAGGCGGGGGACCAGCTTCAGGTCAGCGCGGCTGGCAAAGGCCCCGTTCTTTTCCCGGTAGGACACAATGTTGCCGGCGATAGTGCTGTTGAGCCCGGCAATGCGGGCCAGCAGTGGGGCGCTGGCGGTGTTCACGTCCACGCCCACGGAGTTCACACAGTCTTCCACCACCGCGTCCAGGGAACGGGACAGTTTTACCTGGCTGACGTCGTGCTGGTATTGGCCCACACCGATGGCTTTCGGGTCGATTTTCACCAGCTCTGCCAACGGGTCCTGCAGGCGACGGGCGATGGACACCGCGCCGCGGAAGGAGACGTCCAGATCCGGGAATTCCCGGGCGGCGGTTTCCGAGGCGGAGTACACGGAGGCGCCCGCTTCGGAGACCATGATCTTCTGAATGTTGCCCTTGCTGGCCTTGACCACTTCGCCGGCTAGCTTGTCGGTCTCGCGGCTGGCGGTGCCGTTCCCTACGGCAATCAGTTCCACCTTGTGCTTGAGGCACAGGGCGGCCAGCACGGACAGGGACTGATCCCACTGGTTCTTGGGCTGATGCGGGAAGATGGTGGTGTGTTCCAGCAGCTTGCCGGTGGCATCCACCACCACTACCTTGACCCCGGTGCGCAGACCCGGGTCCAGACCCATGGTGCACTTGGGCCCGGCGGGAGACGCCATCAGCAGGCTCTTCAGGTTGCGGGCAAACACCTGGATGGCTTCTTCTTCACCCAGTTCGCGCACGCGGCCCAGCAGCTCGGTTTCCAGATGGGTGTTGAGTTTGATCTTCCAGGTCCAGCGCATCACTTCCTTGAGCCAGTTGTCGGCAGCGCGGCCCTGATGCTCCCAGCCGGACACTGCGGTGACCATGGCTTCACAGGGATGCGGTACGGCGGTTTCCAGCTCTTCCGGCAGCACCATGGAGACATGCAGGATGCCTTCGTTGCGGCCACGGAACAGGGCCAGGGCCCGGTGGCTGGGGATGCTCTTGATGGTCTCGCTGTGGTCGAAGTAGTCGCTGAACTTGGCGCCTTCCTTTTCCTTGCCGTCGGCCACTTTCGACTGGATGTGGGCTTTCTCCCACAGGAAGGTCCGCAGACGGGTGAGCAGCTCGGCGTCTTCTGCGAAGCACTCCATGAGAATCTGTTTGGCGCCGTCCAGAGCGTCCTTGGCGGTGGCGATCTTGTGCTCTTCGTTCAGATAGCCGCCTGCCAGCGCTTCCGGATCCTGGGTCGGATCATTGAGCAGGCTGTCGGCCAGAGGCTCCAGGCCAGCTTCCCGGGCGATCTGGGCGCGGGTGCGACGCTTGGGTTTGTAGGGCAGGTACAGGTCTTCCAGCCGGGTCTTGGTGTCGGCGGCCTTGATGGCCTTTTCAAGTTCCGGAGTGAGCTTGTCCTGCTCGGCGATGCTTTTCAGGATCGCTTCGCGACGTTCTTCCATTTCGCGCAGGTAGCGCAAGCGCTCTTCCAGGTTGCGCAGCTGGGTGTCGTCCAGACCACCGGTCACCTCTTTGCGGTAACGGGCGATGAAGGGGACGGTGGCACCTTCGTCTAGCAGGGCAACGGCCGCGTTGACCTGGCGTTCCTGGCAGCCGATTTCCTCGGCGATAATCTGTTCAATACTACGCATCACGGACACAACATTCAGAAATGAAAACGACCGGAATCATAGGGAATGAAACCGGTCGTTGATAGATTGACTTGTAAAAGCTGCTGTGGCTGGTTTCAGCCAGCCTGAATGTTTCACCAAATGCCATGCAGTAGGCGAGTGATAAAGTGCCGCCAGTGTGCTCAGGCAGCGCCGTGTCAGGCTGGGGGCCTTGCCAAGCTGTCTGGGCGCGCTGGCAGTGCTTTAGCGCTCGTCTAGTGCTTGGTAAGCGTGGCGCTGAAAGCATGGATCTGCTCCGGACGTCACGTTTGGCCTTGCAACACAGCACCATCGGCGGATTCAGGCGCGTTTTGGTGAAATAATCAGCCTAGCACCTCGTTGATCTTGGCGATCAGTTCGGCTTCCTTGGGGGGCTTGATGATATAGCCCGCTGCACCCTGGCGCTGGCCCCAGACCTTGTCGGTTTCCTGGTCCTTGGTGGTGACCAGGATTACCGGGATCTGCTCGGTGTCCGGATCGCGGGTGATTTTGCGGGTGGCCTGGAAGCCGTTCAGCTCGGGCATCACCACGTCCATGAGAATCAGGTCCGGTTTTTCCTGGCGGGCCTTCTCGATCCCTTCCATACCATTGGTGGCAGTAATGACCTCATGACCTTCGCCCTGAACGATCTTAACCAGATTGGTCAGTTGGGTCGGGGAGTCGTCCACCACAAGAATTTTGGCCATGTTGCTCTCCTCGCGCCGATACTGCGGATCGTCGGCGGTACTTTGTTTTTGTCGTTTCGTTCTACAGAGGCGAATAATAGCAGCCACTGTTCAAAAGGTAAGCTGTCGAATTGCGGCAGTGTGGTGCCGCATCCGGTCACTCCGGCTTACCGGTTCAGGGTGTGGGCGGCCCGCCGCGACCACAGCAGGATTGGTAGCACAATAAGCGCAATAACCAGGGTCCACAGGGCTTGTGACCAGAAGGCGCTGGCTACGATTTGCCCTTCCTGCCCTGCCATAGGCGCCAGAGCCGAAACCACCAGGCTGCCAAAGCCTGTCACCAGCAGCCAATACTTGGCAGCCGCCAAGGCTTTCTCCCTACGCAGGAAGAAGAGCCACAGAAACGCTGCGCCAAAGGAAACCATTATGAAGCTGATCAGTCCCACCGGAACCAGTAATGGTAGCAGGCTAGTGCAGCATTGAGTGATCGCTACCAGGGCTCCTGCGAATTTTATCAGGATGACGAGTAGTAGCAGTGGTCCCAGGATCATCACCCACCACAGATGGCCGCCGAGCCCTTCGGGGCCGGGTTGCTGGCGGTAGTGGCTCGGATCAAAGCGCCATAGTCGCTGCGCCAGGGTACCCCAGTTGCCGGGGGCCAGGGTGTGGCCCAGTCCATGGAAGCGGTCTCGCTGTTCCTCGATGAGCATCAGCATGGCCGGCACCACCAGCAGGATCAGGGCGGTGCCGAAGAACAGCCCGAAGACAATGCTCACGGCCATGGGTTTGAGGAACTGGGCCTGCAGGGAACTCTCGAACAGGATCGGGGTGAGGCCGGCAATGGTGGTGATGGAGGTCAGCAGCACCGCGCGCAGGCGGCGCACACAGGCCTCCACGATGGCCTCGAAACGTTCCATGCCGTCAGCCACCAGCTGCTGGTAAAAGCTCACCAGCACGATGGAGTCGTTGACGATGATGCCGGACAGGCCGAACAGCCCCATGGCGGAAAACATGGAGAACTTGATGCCGAAGGGAGCGGTGAAGATATGCCCGATCACTGCTCCGGTGAGACCGAAGAAGATGGCGGTCATGATCGCCAGCGGCCAGGAGTAGGAACTGAACACCCAGGCCAGGACCACATAGATGATCGCCAGCCCCAGCAGGGCACCAGTGGCCATGTCTTTCATGTTGTCGGCCTGTTCCTGGAGCTTGCCTTCGTAACCGATGCCAATGCCATATTTTGCCTGCAGGTCCGGCAGGATGCCGTTGTTCAGGGTGGCAATGATTTCATTGGCGTTGCCCTGGTCCGGGTCCAGATCCGCGTAGACGGTCACCGCCAGCTCACCGTTGACACGGCGCAGCAGATCCACGCCCTTGCGGGCGTCGAATTGCACCACATCGCGCAGGGGAATGGCTTCGCCCTGGGGGGTGATCACCGGCAGCCGCTCGATGGCGCTGAAGTGGCGGCGTTCGCTGTCGGGCAGCATCACCCGGACTTCGATTTCCTCGTCTTCCTCGTTGTAGAGCTGGGCCAGATTGCCATCGAAGGCGGCGCGCAGCTGGCTGGCCACGTCATTGAGGGTCAGCCCCAGGGCCCGGCCCCGGGCGGTCAGTTCGAAGGTGAGCTGCTCCTTGCCATAGGGGAGATCGTCGTCCACGTTGCTGACCCCGGCAAAGTCATTGAGCCGTTCCTGCAGGGCCAGGGATGCCTGCTTGAGGGTGGGGGCATCGCTGCCGGTGAGTTTGACCTCGATGGGCTTGCCCGGGGGGCCCGCTTCCGCCTGGGAGATGGTCAGCTGGTCCAGGCCGGCGGGCAGGGTGAGCTTGTCACGCCACTGCTGAATCAGTTCGTCGTTGGTAATGTCCCGGTCCGAGCCCACATAGACTTCCACCACCAGGGTGCCGTACTCATCACCGAACTTGTCCTGGCGGCCGCCGATATTGGGGAAGCCGGCGGCGGCACCGTGGTGACTGATCACGGTCTTGACCAGATGGCCTCCCAGCTCCTCGTTGGTTTCTTCAAGGGTGTGTTCCAGCTGGCTGAGGAAACGGTCAACCTGACGGCTGTCGGTGCCGGAGGAAAATTCCACCACCGCACGTAGCTGGTCGCCGTCCACGGGTGGGAAGAAGGTGAACTTGAGCCAGCCCGTGGAGACCAGCGTCAGGGCCAGCACAAAGGCACAGACGGCAGAGATGCTCACCAGGTGCCGGTGGCGGATGGCCCAGGCCACCAAGGGCCGGAAGCGTTCTTCACGGAATCGGTTGAAGCCGGTATCGATACGTTCGCGCAGGCCGGAGGCCTTGACCTGAACGCCGCGGAAGCTGTGATGCAGATGGCCGGGCAGTACCAGAAAGCATTCCAGCAGGGACGCCAGAATCACGCAGATCATCACGAAGGGAATATCGAAGGCGATCTTGCCCATGGCGCCGCTCATCATACCCAGGGGCAGGAAGGCGGCGATGGTAGTGGTGCTGGACGCTACCACTGGCCAGAACATGCGTCGGGCACCGCCGAGGGCCGCACGGGTGGCGGATTCCCCCTGCTGCAAGTGGGTGAGGGTGTCCTCGCCCACCACAATGGCATCGTCGACGATGATCCCCAGGGCCAGGATCAGACCGAACAGACTGATCATGTTGATGGTGCCGCCCAGGAACCACACCAGCCCCAGGGTGGCCAGGAAGGAGACCGGGATACCGATCATCACCCACCAGGCCACCCGGGCATTGAGGAAAAAATAGAGGGTGGCAATCACCAGCAGCAGGCCGGAGATGCCGTTCCACAGCAGGGTGGAGATGCGTTCCTCCACCAGCTTCCAGGCTTCAAAGTAGAAGGTCATGCCCACACCGTCGGGCAGGCTGGTGCGAAAATCAGCGCCCCACTGGCGGACCCTGTCGGCGAGCTCCAGCATGTCGCCGTCTTCGCCGCGCATCACCTGCAACTCGATGGCCGGGTTGCCCTGGTAGGTGAGCGTGGCCTGGTCGTCGCGGGGGCGCCGTTCGATCAGCGCCACATCTCCCAGGCTCAGTTGCTGGCCATCGGCGGTGGTGAGCAGAGGCAGGTCGGCAAAGGCCCGTTCGTCACGACGCTGGCCCAGGGCGCGCAGCTGTTTCGCTGCGTCATCGCGGCCCACGGTGCCGGCGGGAATATCCTGGCTGAAATTGCGGACCCGATTGCCGATCTCTCCCAGGCTCATGCGCAGATCGTGCAGGGCGGCAGCGGGCACCTGGATGGCCATTTCCTCTTCCGGCAGGCCGATGAACTCCACCTTGCCGGCCCCCAGGGCGAGAATCTCGTCCTCCATCCGGCGCACCAACGGGCGCAGTTCCTCCAGCGAGCCGTTTTCCGTGGAGACCAGGATGGACGTGACCAGGGAATAGTTGGTGATCTTCTGGATCACTGGACGCTCCGCATCCTGCGGCAGGTTACGGATGGAATCGATGCGCTGGCGGACTTCATCCAGAGCCAGCCCGAGATCCGTGCCGTCCTCCAGTTCAATAAAAATCGCTGCCGCTCCCTGCTGGGAACGGGCGATCAGTTTTTTGGTGTTGGGCAGGGTCTTGATCGCCTGCTCCACCGGGATGGTGATGGAGCGCTGAACGTCCTCCGGGCTGGCGCCTCGCCAGGGAATGGTGACGGTGATGTAGTCGAAATCAAAATCCGGAAACAGCTGGGTATTGAGCCGGTTAAGGCCCAAGAAGCCCAGCATCACCATCAGCAGCATCAGCAGGTTGGAGGCAACCTTGTGCTCGGTGAAACTGGCAATCAGGCCGCGTCCTTCACTCACCGCGGGACCCCTCTTTGCTGTCAGCGCTGACGTCTGCGCCGGTATCGGCATTGCTGCCAGGCACCGGTTGCGGGTCCACCGGCAGGCCGACGATGGCCTGGGGCAGCTGGGTGGTCATGATGCGCTCGCCACCCTGCAGATCCGGGGCACGCAGCAGCAGCCGTGACTGCGTCTGTTCCATGGCCTCGCCGACGATTTCCGCCGGCACCCGCTGGAGCTGGTTGTCCGCATCAATCACGTAGAGACGGTTGAGTCCGTGCAGGGCGGTGGCAGGGAGGGCGATCAGGTTGTCCCGGGCGGGCAGGGTCAGGGTAATGGTCAACGGCCGGCCCAGCGCGGCCGCCGGCACCCCATCGACAAATTCAAACAGGCCATCCAGGCCACCGCGGGCCTCACTGGCCTCCCCGGCCAGCCGTTTCAGATTGAGTGCCACGGTGCGGCCTTCCAGTTCGGTGCTGGCGGCCAGTTCGCCCTGTGCCAGACCGTCGCGGACAGCGGGCAGATAGCGGTCCGGGATCTGCGCGCGCACCTCCAGCTCGGCATCCGCGAACAGGCTGATCAGTGGTTCACCGGGGCGGACGCGCTCCCCGGGTGCTACCGGGATCTGGGTCACGGTGCCGTCGAAGGGCGCTTCCACGCGGGTGCGTTCGAGGTCCAGCTCCGCCTGCTGGAGCTGGGCCTCGGCACTGGCCAGGCGGGCCTCCATACGTGCCAGCTCGTTTTCGAAGTCGTTGACGCTGAGCTGGCGCTGACTGAGGGACAGATCGGCACGGGCCTTGGCTTCTTCGGCCTGGTCCAGTTGAGTCTGGGAAACCAGTTGCTTGCCGCGCAGGGATTGCAGCCGCTGCAGATTATCCTCGGCCAGCTGGGCCAGCCGCTTTTCCAGGGCCAGGTTCTTGCGGTCGCTCTGGTAGCGCAGGCGGGTGGTCTGTAACTGGGCGGCGGCTTCATCGCGGGCAGCCCGGGCCCGGTCCCGGGCCAGGGCGGCCTCGGTATCGTCGAGTTGTATCAACAGGGCGCCAGCGCTCACTTTGCTGCCGGCCCGTACCGGAATCTCTGCCACGTTGGCGGTGACCACGGCTGTCAGGCTGGCGGCGCGGGGAGACTGGACCCGCCCGAAAAGCTGGATGCGGGGGGTATGGGCCCCGGGCTCAGCCAGCACGAAGCGCACCCGGTCGTGGCGTTCGCTAATGTCCCGGGTGGGGGCTGAGGGCTTGAACACGGCCAGTAGCACGATGGCCAGAACGGTGCCCAGTATCACTCGGGCCACGGGGGGAATGTGTGTCAGGCGGTCTCGCAAGGGAGGCTTCCTTTGTTGATAGCCATTCTCATTTGCTGCGTACTGTAGCGGCTTCTATTTGCTATGCCTACTTGGACAGGCAAAGACAATGACTCAGATTCGCAGACTGCAATGTTTTTATACAATCTCTTCAGGCCATTTTCTTGCACGTTCGGTCCACAACGCGTAAATCAGAGTCTGCAATACGTGGAGGCACCGTGACAGAACAACAGGACAAAATACTGGTCGTCGATGACGACGCCCGCTTGCGCAGCCTGCTGCAACGTTTTCTGGAAGAGGCGGGGTATGCCGTCAAGGCGGTGGGGGATGCGGAGCAGATGGATCGTGCCCTGTCCCGAGAGATCTACTCGTTGATGGTGCTGGACCTGATGCTGCCCGGTGAGGATGGCCTGTCCATCTGTCGTCGTCTTCGTGAGGCGGAAAACCGCATGCCGATCATCATGCTCACTGCCAAAGGGGATGATGCCGAGCGTATCGAAGGCCTGGATGCCGGGGCCGATGATTATCTGCCCAAGCCGTTCAACCCGAGAGAACTGGATGCCCGCATTCGGGCGGTACTGCGCCGACATGTGCGCGAAGTGCCTGGCGCCCCGAGCAAGGAAGACGGCGAGGTGCGTTTCGGCCCCTGGGAACTGGATCTGGCCAACCGTACCCTGCTACGCGATGGCGATCCGCAGAACCTGACCACCGGTGAATTTGCCGTACTCAAGGCACTGGTGCAGAACCCGCGGGAACCGCTTACCCGTGACAAGCTGATGAGCCTGGCCCGGGGCCGGGAGTGGTCGGCCATGGAGCGTTCCATCGACGTTCAGGTATCCCGTCTCCGTCGACTGCTGGAAGATGACCCTTCCAAGCCCCGCTACATTCAGACTGTCTGGGGGGTGGGGTATGTGTTTGTGCCGGATTGAGCGCGCCGACGCTTGACGCCGCAGGTCTGACACTTAAAGTCGAAGAGTCTCTGTCTTGCCTGGCGCATGGCGTCAGGCCCCAGGCGATGTATCCATGAAATTGTATCCCCGCACGGCCTTTGTCCGCTCCGCCATCGTGGTGGGACTGGTTATCGGTATCAGCCAGGCGCTGACATTGTGGTTTTTTGCCCGCAATGCCTACCTGCCCGGCATTCGCGAATATGCCCGTCTGACGGTGTTGCAGGCGGAGTTGGCGTTCTCGTCTTCCGGTGAGGAAGATGCTCGCCTGGCCTTGCGGCTGGCGGGTGCCACCAGTATCGAAGTGGCCACCCCGGATAACCTCCATCAAGGCACCATGTTGCTTTCGCAGCCGGTGGTCAGTCGTTTCCGGGAAGAAGTGCAGGAGCGTCTGCGCGAACCGGTCACGGTGCGCCTGGAGGATAATCGGCAGCCAGTGCTGTGGGTTAACGCGCCGTCTTTTCAAGGGCAGTGGTTGCGGGTTCCCATGGAATTCTTTCGCGATTACGACCGTTATCTGCTGCTGGGCTGGGGCGTCACCGTGCCGTTGCTGGCCATTATCGGTGGGTTGCTGATTGCGCGGGGGCTCAACCTGCCTTTGCGACGGTTGGCCCGGGTGGCACTGAAGGTCGGGCGCGGCGAATCCGTGCCGGTGCTTGATACCACCCTCGGTCCGGAAGAAATCCAGGCGGTGAACTCGGCCTTCAACCGCATGACCAGCGATCTGCAGCAGGCACAGCGAGACCGTGCCCTGTTGCTGGCGGGGGTGTCCCATGATCTGCGCACTCCGCTGACACGTTTACGGTTGTCGGCGGAGTTCATGCAAGACGAGGAGCTGGCCACAGGCATCATCGAAGATATCGAGGACATGGATGCCATTCTGGATCAGTTCATTGCGTTTATTCGCGACGGTGCCGATGAGCAACCGGATCTGGAAAACCTCAACGATCTGATTCAGGAAGTGGCCGGCAAATACCCCGCCGAACAGATTCGCTTCGACCTGCAGGACCTGCCCAGGCTAATGCTAAAGCGACTGACCGTGAAACGGATGCTGGCGAATCTGATCGGTAACGCGCTCAAGTACGGCGCGCCGCCAGTGGAAGTGCGAACGGCAGTCAAGGACAACGTGGTCTGCCTGACCGTGCGTGATCATGGCAAGGGGGTGCGCGAAGAGGATATTCCTCTGCTCCTGCAGCCTTTTTCCCGCGGTGAGAAAGCCCGTACGTTGACGGGCAGTGGCCTGGGGCTGGCCATCGTCAACCGTATCGTCGACATGCATCACGGGACAATTCGTCTGGCCAATCATGAGCATGGTGGGCTGCTGGTGGAGGTGTGTTTTCCTGTCACTGGCAAGTTTGTTCAGCCGGAATCCCTGTCAGCGGGCGTGCGCTGATCATTCCTGTTTTCTTTTGGAAACCCGATGCAACAAAAAAACGACATTAAGAGGCCGGGAATGTGCGCTGGTGCAAAGTCGGGTTGATGTAACAGGCGCATGCTGTTGATCAGATTTTTTGCATTGCTGTGCAGAAAAACCGTTTCAAGAATAACAGTATAAATTTACCGGGAATGGAAAATAAAAATCCCGGGATCTGTCAAAAGGCTTGGGAGAGCGCCACATGATGCATGTCCTGTTCGGGTCACTCCGACCCCTATATACCCTGCAAGAATAGTCTTTCCGCTGATTCTCGCGCCGTCCCTTCGGGGATTGTCGAGGCGCGCGTGAATGCCGATAGCCTGTCGCTGTTTATCAGTAACAGGTCTCCTTGGGTCGCACTCCTGTGCGGCCCTTTTTTCGTTGCAGAATCGAAATGCCGGGTAGGATGTCAGGCCGGGCATGGCAAGAGGAAAGTGACCCTTGTAGGCTGATCATGCGTGTTGAATTTCCGAGGAGAGATAATGAAAAAAGTTATATTGCTGTCATTGCTGGCTGCCAGTACTCCGTTGTTGGCGGATGGTGTCTATCAACAGGATGGTTATCTGGGGCTTCAGTATAACCTGCTGAATCAGGAAACCGATGAGGATGATCTGGAGCCGACGGCACTTCAGGCCCGTTTCGGTATCCAGTTCAATCCCAACGTGGCGTTGGAAGGGCGCCTGGGGTACGGCGTCAGCGATGATGACCTGAACGAAGGGGCTGCCTCGCTCACACTGGATCCGGAGTGGCTGGTGGGTGCCTATCTGAAAGTGGGGCTGGACAAGAGTCTTCCCGTGGCGCCCTATCTGTTGCTGGGGCATTCCACCGCAACCGCAGAAGTGACCACGGAGGTGAGTACATTGCTTGGCACTGCGCGGGATACCGAGGAGCGGACGGCCAGCGATCCGTCCTATGGGGCGGGGGTGGAAGTGAATCTCAACCCGGAAACCGCGCTGACGGCAGAGTGGGTGCAGCTGGATGATGATGATGGTTTCGATCTGACCACCATCAACATCGGCATCATGCAGCGTTTCTGAGTCAGACGCTCCCCGGTCAGTCGCATTTCATGACAACAGGCGCAGCCGCTTGGCTGCGCTTTTCCATCGCTCGACCTGCCAGAAAAATCAGTAATCCGCCGATGGCCAGTGCTGCTCCGACCAGTCCGGTACTGGACCAGGTCATTCCCTGTTTTACAGTGACGCCCGCCAGCCAGGCGCCCAGCGCATTGGCCATATTGAAGGCGGCATGATTCATGGAGGCGGCCATGGTCTGGGCGTCCTCAGCCACATCCATCAGGCGGGTCTGTAGCGCCGGGCCCAGGGCCATGCTGGTGCCTACCAGGCCCACGAAGACGATGCCGGTCAGCGTCCAGTTGGCGGCGAAGTAGAAACCGGCCTGGACCAGAGCGCACCACAGCAGGATGGTGGGGATGGCCCGTAGCAGATTGCCATCGGCCGCACGGGCGCCCGCAAAATTACCGATGATGGTGCCGACGCCGAAGATCATCAGCACCAGCGGGCCCCAGCGCTCGGCCATGCCGGCCTGTTCGGTGAGGGTAGGCATCACGTAGCTGAACACGGCAAACATGCCACCGAAGCCGATGCTGGCCACGCCGAGGGTGAAGAGCACCCGCTGTTTGACCAGCGCCGACAGTTCCCGCACTGGGCTGGCCTGGGGGTCGGGTGCCTGCCATGGCACCCACACCTTCACCAGCAGCGCGGTTAGCAGGGCGATGCCCCCCACCCCGATGAAGGCCACTTCCCAACCCAGCCGGTTGCCGGCCCAGGTGGCCAGCGGGGCACCGACCACAATGGCGATGGTCAGACCGCTCATTACCCGGGCAACGGCACGGGCGCGCATGTGATACGGCACGGCAGAAGCGGCCACCAGTGCCGCGACGCCGAAGTAGGCGCCGTGGGGCAGGCCAGCCAGAAAACGCAGGCCCACAAAGGTCCAGAAATCTGTGGCCAGGGCACTGGCCATGTTGCCCGCGGCAAAAGTCAGCATCAGCGCAATCAGCAGCCCGCGCCGGGGGACCCGGGCCGCCAGGGCAGAGATCAGGGGGGCGCCCACCACCACGCCCAGCGCGTAGCTGCTGATGGCATAGCCCACATCCGGCACGGGGACTTGCAGATCCGTGGCTACCCGTTGCATCAATCCCATGATGACGAACTCGCCGCTGCCGATACCGAAGCCGCCCAGGGCGAGAGCCAGGGACAGACGAAGAAGACGACCGGAATCGGTGGGCATAGGGGCTCCTGCGTGGGGCGTTAGGGGAGAGAGGGGACTGGGATTACCAGATTTGAATGGGGTTCATTATAGGGGCAATGCCGATCAAAAGCAGCCATGACCACGATGGGTGTTGTCGATGGGACGTATGGCTTCCCTCCCTGTCCTCGAACGGAATGTCATCCCGGGCTCGCCCCGGGATGACATTGCTGTGAGCCGTCTACTGCAGTGCGCTGATCGGTACCAGCGGAATGTTTACCCGTGAGGGCATGGCCGGGGAGCTGTAGATCGTGAGCGCCCCCAGCAGGCTGGTGAGCAGATCACGGATCGGACTCAGGCCATGGGGCAGGTCGCTGGCGCCCACGCTGATGCGCAGCCTCTCGCCGGCCTTGATCACGGCACTGGTGGGGAACACTTCCACGTCTGCCCGGAAGGGTTTCAGCGGTGTGATGGGGCGCCTGGAGTCCGCACTGAACGGGTGCCAGGGCTGAATCAGTTTGCCGTTCATGAAGCGGGATTGGCTGGCATCGAAGGCACTCATGGAGGCCAGCTGGATGCCGTGGGTGAGCGGGCGAGCAATGCCGTTGTTGTCCACCACGCTGACACGCACGGTGACGTTGGTATCCAGGGCGGTGGTGGATGCCCAGATCTGGCCGGTGATAGGCCCATTGATGGCCATGGCCTCTTCCAGCGGCTCACTGGTATAGACCGCTTCCAGCAGATTGACCACATTATCCTGGCTGGCACAGGGGGGCAGAATCATGCCCAGAATGCCGGCGGTCCACTGGCTGGCGCTGGCAGAGCAGAGACCGTTCAGTGGTGTCTGCAGCAGACGGGTCTGACTGCTGTTGGCGGGCGCCGTGTCACTGATGCGGCCCAGCAGCGGCAGGCCAGATCGGCCGTGCAGATAAAAGGTATCGGCTTGTGCGTCCGGGTGGGGCCAGTCTTCCGCGGTCACATAACGTTCGGCACCGGTGTAGTACTGGGTGACCGGGGGGTAGGCCGGGGCGCCGGTGTCGATATCTTTCAGATAGTGATCGAACCAGGCCAGCCGCAGGCTGTTCAGGTCCGGGACGCCGTCCGCGGGCAGTCCTGCCCCGGAAGAGCCGTCCAGATGTTGCCAGGGGCCGATCAGAAGCTTGGCGGTGGTGTGATCCTTCAGCCCTTCATAAATCAGCGGTTCTCCGCGCTGGAAAATATCCTTGAGACCACCGACCACAAAGGTCGGGGCACGGATCTTGTCGACCTGTTCCAGCGGTGAACGGATTCGCCAGAACGCGGTGTCGAAGCGATTCTCGTCACCGACCAGGGCACCGGCGATCACGGGGAGCTGGAAATCCACCAGGGCCCCTTCCAGGTGCTGGAGCAAGGTCGTGAGACTGTACGCCGGATCGCCATTGTCGAAACCGGTAGAGGTGGGGATCACCCCCAATCCGGTGACCAGTGCCATCCATAGCGGGATGAAGCCGGCATTGACCTGGCCCCCGGAAAACACGATATCCCGGTAGGCATCGCCCATGGGTACCACCGCAAAGATGGCCTGGACCGCCGGATCCTGCTGGGCCCCGGTGAGCAGACCGGTGATGCCCATGTAGGAGGGGCCGTTCATGCCGATGCGGCCGTTGCTCCAGGGTTGTGTCTTGATGTACTCGACCAGCTCGGCCATATCGTCCTGGTCCACCTGGCTGAAGGCCTGCCAACTCCCCTCCGAGGCGCCGGTCCCGCGCATATCCACGTTGATAAAGGCGTAGCCATGTTTCACCAGATCCAGGTCAGCGATCAGACTGCTGGACAGGAATTGGTTGTAGCCGGTGAAAGTGGCAATCACCGGGAACGCGCCCGGGATGGCATTGCCTTCTGCATCCGCCGGCAGGGTCACGGTGGCCGCCAGACGGATGCCGTCGCGCATGGTGATCAGCTGCTGGGGAAGGGTCACTGTGCCCGGGTAATCCGTGGCCCGCTGATAGGGCTCCCCCCAGGTCAGGTTAACGGCAGGAATGTCCTCATTCTGGCTGTCATTGCCGGTGTTGCCGCTGGCCGTGTCGTTATTACTACGGGTGGCCGGGTTGCTGGACGGCGCACTGCCGCCGCCGCCACAGCCGCTGAGAGGCAGAGCGATGCACAGCAGTACGGCCAGCACGCCACAGGCCGGGCGCGAAGAGAAAGGAAACATGGTTCTATCCTGATTTTGTTATACATGTTTTCGCTTATGAGGATAGAAGTCGGCCGCCTCCCGATCTGTTGGTACCAGTGTGCAAGATAGTGAAAGAACCTGTGGGTTTCGTTTCCGAGTGTAAGAGAGAATGGCCAGGCCCGGCGGGGCCGTGGCCAGAGTTATCAGGGGTCCAGGCGAAGCAGTGCCCCGTTGTTACTGTCCGTGAGCAGGTACAGATAGCCGTCCGGGCCCTGGCGCACATCGCGAATGCGCTCGCCCTGGTCGGCCAGCAGACGGACTTCGGAGACCGGTTTACGCCCATCGAAAGCCACCTTGTTCAGGTGGGTCAGCTTGAGCGCACCGTGTACGGTATGCCCCTGCCAGTCCGGGTAGCGGTCGCTGGTAATGAAGGTCATGCCGGACGGCGCGATAGAGGGGGTCCAGTGCAGCAGCGGCTGGGCGTAGCCGGCTTTCTCGGTCTCACCGATAGAGGGGCCGTAGTATTCACGGCCATAGGTAATGACTGGCCAGCCGTAGTTGACGCCAGCGGCCACGGCATTGATTTCATCGCCGCCACGGGGGCCATGCTCGTTGAGCCAGGGTGTGCCTGTCTTCGGGTGCAGGGCCAGCCCCTGGGGGTTGCGGTGTCCCCAGCTCCAGATTTCGGCAGCCTTGCCGGCCTGGTCGGCCAGTGGGTTGTCCTCGGGAATGCGGCCATCGTCATGCAGGCGCAGCACGCTGCCGGCGGGGTCGGCGGTATCCTGGGCGCGCTCGCGCTGGCCACGGTCGCCGATGGTCAGGAACAGGTAGCCCGCGTCATCAAAGAGCAGGCGGCCACCGAAATGCTTGGCGGTGTCGGTACAGGAAGCCTGCGCCACATAGATGTCGCGAAAATCGACCAGCGCCTCATCCTGATAGCGGCCGTAACCCACCGCCGTGGTGGCGCCCCCGTCGCCGCAGGGTTTGGCATAGCTCAGGTAGAGGCGACGGTTTTCCGGGAATTCGGGATGGGGCAGCACATCAAACAGGCCTCCCTGGCCGATGGCAACCACCTTCGGGACGCCGTGGATCGGGGTGTCCTGCAGGGTCCCCTGCCTGATGCTGCGCAGGGTGCCCCGGCGTTCGGTAATCAGCCATTCGTCATCGGGCAGGAATGCCAATGACCAGGGGTGGTGCAGGCCGTCCGTGATGACGGTGGCGGTTGCTGTGTTGTCGTTTTCGGGGTTCAGGGTGGCCGTATTATCCGCACAGGCGCTCAGGGCAAGGCCGGCAAGGGTAGCGAAAAGGACAGGGCGCATGACAGGGGCTCCGATACGAATTCGATTCAGAGCATGCCATGTGCCCGTGACAGTTGAAACCGCCGTTACTCCGGATGGGTCTGGAAGCCGACACTGAAGCGGTTCCACATATTGATGACGCCGATCACATAGGTCAGATCAGTGCGTTCCTTTTCGGTGAAATGTTTGGCCAGGGCCGCGTAGGCGGCATCACCGTCACCGCCATGGCTGAGACGGGTGAGATACTCGGTCCAGCCCAGGGCGGCCTGTTCCCGTTCGCTGAACCAGTCGGTATCCCGCCAGCCGGCCACGGTATCGATCCGGGCATCGTCTTCGCCCAGTTTGCGGGCCTGGCCGGCATGCATGTGCATGCAGAAGGCGCAGCCGTTGATCTGCGAGGCCCGCAGTTCCACCAGCGCAATCAAGGTTTTTTCCAGCCCGGTGGCGTCGATCACAGCCTGGCTGTTGAACATGGCTTTCATGGTGTCCGGGGAGGCCGTGTAGTAGTTGAAACGGGCTTTCATGGTGTCTCCTGTGAATCGAGGTTGTGAGCAATCCGGCTTTTAATTTACGGTCAGGCGGTTTAGAAGAAAGGTCCAATTCGGGCGATTCCAGGAGACCAATTTGCAACTGCATCTTTCTCTGAGTGGCGAGGGCCCCCTGCGCACCCGCCTGTATCAGGACTTGCGTGAAGCGTTGCTGGACGGTCGCCTGCAACAGGGAGACCGCTTGCCGCCCAGCCGTACCCTGGCCGCAGAGCTGGGCCTTTCCCGGCAGCTTGTGGTGGAGGCTTATGAGCGTTTGATTGCGGAAGGGTTTTTGGCTACCCGGCCAGGTAGTGGCACCTTTGTGGAGCGCCTGCCGCCGGGCCGGGAAACGGCGCTGATGCCGGTGGGGGTAACGCCGGGTGCGCACTGGCGTTCCCGCCCTCTTTGGGGCGACATGCCGGCACGGCGTTTCAACTTTGCCGGCGGCGTCACCGAGCGATCACAGTTGCCCTGGTCAGCCTGGCGGCGTTGCCTGCAGCAGGCCATGCGTGACGAACAGGGGGAACGTCGACTCTACGGTGACCCTCAGGGCGACCTGCGCCTGCGTCGGGGGGTGGCGGATTATCTGGGGTTCAGCCGTGGTCTGCCCTGTGACAGTGAGCAGTTACTGATTACGCAGGGGGCGCAGCAAGGGCTGGACCTGCTGGCGCGGGTCCGGGTGGCCCCCGGGGATGTGGTGGCTCTGGAAGACCCGGGCTACCCGCCGGCGCGGTCCGTGTTCGAGGCTGCAGGGGCCAGAGTGGTCTCGGTGCCGGTGGATGAGGAGGGCATTTGCGTGGACCGGATTCCCGCAGACGCCCGGTTGGTTTATGTGACCCCGTCCCACCAGTTTCCCCTGGGTATGCCCATGAGTCTGCCGCGGCGGCTGGCCTTGCTGGAGCTGGCCCGGCAGCGGGATATGCTGATAGTGGAAGATGACTATGATGGCGAGTACCGTTTTGCCGGGCGCCCTCTGGAGGCGCTCAAGCGACTGGATCACCATCAGCAGGTTGCTTATCTGGGTACCTTTTCCAAGGTTCTGCATGCCTCATTCCGGATGGGATATATGGTCATGCCGGACGGTTTGCGGGACGCCCTGCTGCAGGCCAAATTCCTGTCGGATGCCTACAGCAACGCGCTTACCCAGCGGGCCCTGGGGCATCTGATGGAGCAGGGGGATTTCGCGCGCCATCTGCGCCGTATGCAGCGTCGCTATGCGGCGCGGCGTAGCCGATTGCTTGCGGCACTGGAGGCGGTGCCCGAGTTTCAGGTGCTGCCGCAGATGGCCGGGCTGCACATGGCGGTGGAAATGCCCTGCGACCCGGCAAGGCGGATGGCAGCGCTGGCGCGCGAGCAGGTCACGGCCACGCCGCTGTCGGCGCTTTATGCACAACGGGCGCCGCGCAACGGACTTTTGCTGGGGTTCGGTGACCTGGCCGATGAGACGATCGAGGAGGGGGTGAGCGCCCTGGCGCGGGCGCTACGCTAGTTCCCCAGGGTCACGGGGCATCCAGGATGCCGGCGTGGGTCAGGACTTCCTGGTCCGGGAAGCCGTCGGCCACCATGTCGTTGGCCTGCTGATAGCGGGCAATCGCCTTGCGAGTGCCGGGGCCCATGAGGCCGTCTTCCTCGCCGGCATCAAAGCCCTGTTCATTCAGGCGCTGCTGCAACCGTGTGACCTGCTCCCGGTTCAGACGCGGTGCCGCTGGCGGTGCTTTTGACAGGGGGCCCGCACCGGCGATGCGATCTGCCAGGCGCCCCACGGCAATGGCGTAGGATTCGGAACGGTTCCAGCCCATGATGACCCGGAAATTCTGGTAGGCCAGAAATGCCGGCCCCTGATGCCCGGCAGGAACGATCACGGCTGCTTCCATCTCGGCGGCGGGCAGCGGTCGGCCGTCCGGCAGGGTGAGTCCCAGCGCGGCCCAGTCACGTAATGGACGTTGGTTGCCGAAGCCGGTCAACTGATAGTCAAAGCCCGAGGGTAAAAGGATTTCACGGCCCCAGCGCTCTTCACGCTGCCAGCCGAGGCTCTGCAGAAAATGCGCGGCGGATGCCAGAGCGTCCTCGGTGCTGCCCCAGAGGTCACGGCGCCCGTCGCCATCGTGATCCTGGGCATGCTTGAGGAAGACGGCCGGCATGAACTGGGTCTGGCCCATGGCCCCGGCCCAGGAGCCTTTCATCTGCGAGACCTGTACATCGCCGGCCTGCAGAATGCGCAAGGCATTGAACAGCTCCCCTTGAAAGTAGTCACCGCGCCGGCCTTCACAGGTGAGGGTGGCCAGGGCGTCCAGCGTGGGGATATTGCCCAGGTAGCCACCATAATTGGTTTCCAGTCCCCAAAAGGCGACCAGGTAGTGGCCGGGTACGCCGTACTGACGGGTCAGGCGGTTCAACAGCTCGGCGTGGTCGCGGTATTTCTTGCGGCCTTTTTCGATGCGTTGCTCACTGACACGACGTTGAAAGTAGTCGGCAAAGCTGCTGGTGAATTCCGGCTGGCTGCGGTCCAGCTCTACCACGCGCTCGTTGAGTTTGGCGTCATCCAGATACTGGCTGATCACCTGGGCTGGCAGCCCGGCATCCAGTCCTGCCTGGCGCAGTTTGCTGATGCACAGGGCGAAACTTTCCGAGTCCAGCGCCTGGGCCGGAAGGCTGCAACAAAGGAACAGAGCAATCAGCGAAAAGCGGGTGAGCATGGGGTCTCCGAAACCGTGGCAGGGCAATCAATGACAGGCAGTTTACGACGGCCCTGCCACGGTTTCATCGGGAAAATTGCAAAAATGCCGAGTGGGTTCAGGGCGCGTTTTCCGGCGCTTCCCAATGAATGGTGACGGTTCGTTTTCCCCATTCCCGCGCATCGGCACGGTCCGCCATGAGGATGTCGATCTTGTCGGTCCAGCGCTTGTTCATCTTGTCGAGCACCACATAGGTACCCAGGCCTTCGACCTCCACTTCCGTGCGGTGCGTCAGGCCCTTGGGTATCAGATCTCGTGAGACGGCAATGGCTTTCATGCCGGGCTCAAGCTGGTCTCCCCAGGCGGCCAGGCCCACATTGCCTTTCTTGGTTTCTGCTTCAGACAAGGTATAGGCCGTGGCTGTCACTTCCTGACTGATCATGTTGGCGCTGTCGCCACAGCCGAGCAGCAGGGCCAGTGCGCCGACGGTGGCGGTAAGGCGTATTGTTGGTGTCATGAAATCCCCTTCTTTTCGTACCAGCCTTTACCGTGGCAAAGGATCTGTGAAGGGGTCATGAAGCTAGGTCCGGTTAACACACGACCGAAATGGCACCTGCTGAAGGCATTGTTTCGTCCAGTCGTGTCAGGCTGGCGTTTCGTGGAGTTCCCGACGGACTCGCACGGCCGTAGAGCGGGCGCGAATGTAGCGCCCCCTCGCTTCACAGTGGGCGCGACTGAAGGCAGCACCCAGCAACAGAATCATGGACGAGTAGTACACCCACATGAGGAGTATCACCAGCGAGCCGGCAGCGCCGTAGGTCGAGGCGGTGGCGGTATGGGACAGATAAAGGCCGATCAGGGCTCGGCCGATGGCGAACAGGATGGCGGTGACCAGCGCGGCGGGTGCCACATCCTTCCAGCTCAATACCACATCGGGCAGCAGGCGGAAGATCATGCTGAACAGCAGGGCGATGACCACCACCGACACCAGCACCTCCATGGCCAGGGCAAGGCTGGCATGGAAGGGAACCCAGTTTTCCGCATACACCAGCAGGGTCTGCACGGCCACATTGAGGAGCAGGGAAACCAGCAAGACGAAGCCCAGTGACACCACCACGGTCAGGGACAGCAACCGGCTTTTGATGAGTGCCATGACCGTGTTGCGCGAGGGACGGGGGACGACCTCCCAGATCGCATTCATGGAGCGCTGCATCTGTGCAAACACGGTGGTGGCGCCGATGATCATCACGGCCAGGCTCAGCAGGCCGGCAAGGATGCCCTGGCTGGGCGCCCGGGTGTTGGCGATGGCGTTGCGAATTTCTTCCGTGGCGGCGGGGCCGACAGTGGCTTCCAGTTGGCCGAGAATTTCTGTCATGGCGGCTTCGCTGCTCATGACCAGGGAGATGACTTTCACCGCCAGGATGATGACCGGGGCGATGGAGAACAGGGTGAAAAAAGCCAGGGCGCCGGCGTAACTGGGCGCATTCCCGTCCAGCCACAGGCGCAGGGTCTGTTTGAGGATGCCGAACCAGTAGAGAAAGGTATCTTTCATCGTGGCCTGTCATCAGCGAGTGTTCGGGCAGTGTAGCGGGGGGGAGTTGCAAGTGGAAAGTTTAAAGTTGCAAAGCGCGGGGATGTGGCGTTGCCAAACGGGCTGCCCGGGTGCTCCGCGCTGGAAAGCAGGAGGAAGCTATGCCGCCGAGAGGTGCGGCACGGGCAAGGCGGTTCCGTTTACGGCTTACCTTGCCCGCGCGTTGCAACGTTTAACTTGCAACTGATATCAATGCAGCTTCAACCTCGGCCGCACCAGCTTGTTGAAGCGCCCGGCGATCAGCAGCATGAGCGTTCGCGGCCAGCCGTACAGGGCCGCCTGGTGCATGCGGTACAGGCTGATATACATCATTCGCGCCAGCCAGCCTTCCACGAAGAAATTGCCGCCTTTCAGATTGCCCATCAACATCCCGACGGAACTGTAATTGGACAGGGACACCAGGGAGCCATGGTCCTTGTACTGGAAAGGGCGTGGCTCACGTTTCATGATCAGCTGTTGCAGGCTGCGGGCAGTGTGCTGGGCCATCTGCTGAGCGGATTGGGCTCGCGGCGGAATGGGACGCTCCTCGCCTTCGGGAATCAGGAAGGCTGCATCACCGATGATGAAAATGTTCTTGTGACCCTTGGCCTGCAGGGTCGGCTCCACTTCCACCTGGTTGATACGGTTGGTGGTGAGCCCCTGAATCTGGCCCAGCCAGTCCGGGCACTTCACCCCGGCGGCCCATACCAGCAGGTCTGCTTCGATCGCCTCGCCATCCTTGGGGATAAAGGCATCAGGGGTGGCTTCAGCCACCATGACCCCCGTGCGAACCTTGACGCCCAGGGCTTCCAGACGCTGGGTGGCCGTAGCAGAAACACGCTCGCTGAGTACCGGCAAAATCCGGGGCGCCGCCTCAATCACATCCACCTGCAGGTGCTTGCGATCCAGCTTCTCATGACCGTAGAAATTGAGCATGGACACCGCATGGTGCAGTTCAGCGGCCAGTTCCACACCGGTGGCGCCGCCACCGACGATGGCCACGGAAACCGGTTTGCCTTCGTAGTTGGCATGCAGGCAGGCATTGAGGAAACGTTCGCGAAAACGTTCAGCCTGGGCGCGACTGTCCATGAACAGACAGTTGTCACGCACCCCGGGGGTACCGAAATCATTGCTCTGACTTCCGGTGGCCAGCACCAGATAATCATAGGCCAGTTGCCGCTCCGGCAGGACTTCCTTGCCGAAATCATCATGGAGGGGGGCGAGGGTCAGAGTCTGTGCGGTCACATCCACCCGGGTCATGGTGCCGGGTTCGAAGCGGTAGTGGTTGAGCTGGGCGTGGGCACGGTAATCCACCGCATCCAGGTCGGCATCAATGGCACCGGTGGCCACTTCGTGGAAACGGGGCTTCCATACGTGGATGCTGGAGGACTCCACCAGGGTCACGTCCGCGTGACCATATTTGCCGAGTTTGCGACCCAGGCGGGTAACCAGAGGCAGACCGCCGGCACCGCCGCCGACGACAACAATCTTGGGTTTGCTCATTGGGGCTCCTGTTGGGCTGCAACCCGTACGGGTTGCCAGTCAATCATATTCACCGTACGGGGTGAACAGGTCCGGGTTCGGGAGCGTCCGAGCCAAGCGTGCTTGCGCAGACGCTCCTCAATGAGGCAGAGCCCTTGTGGGGCAGGGAGGGCAACGGTTGTTGCGTCCTCCGGGGTGCAGTCTAGTCGTTGCTGTAAACAAGTCCAGACCGGATGTTTCCTTTTGCCTTCCCGGGTGGGCGGGTCTGCCTGCCGGGCGGCAACGAAAAAGCCCGCCGGTGGCGGGCTTTTTCCGTGATCCTTGCCGATCAAGCCTTGGGGCCGGCGGCGCGGATCTCGTCGGACACGTCCGCGTATTTCTCGGCAAAGTTCTTCTCGAACTGTTCTGCCAGATCGCGGGCACGGGCTTCGTAGTTTTCCGGGTTGGCCCAGGTGTTCTTCGGCTGCAGCAGCTTGCTGTCGACGCCGGGAACGGCCTTCGGCACGTCCAGATTGATGATGTCCAGGTGCTCGGTTTCCGCGTTGTCCAGGTCGCCGGACAGGATCGCGTTGACCACGCCCCGGGTGGTGGGGATGCTGAAACGCTCACCTTCGCCGTACGGGCCGCCGGTCCAGCCGGTGTTGACCAGGTAGACGGTGGAACCGAACTCTTCCATGCGCTTGATCAGCAGCTCGGCGTACTCACCGGCACGACGGGGGAAGAAGGGGGCACCGAAGCAGGTGGAGAAGGTGCTCTTGATGCCGCCACCGGAACCCATTTCGGTGGAACCCACCAGGGCGGTGTAGCCGCTCAGGAAGTGGTAGGCCGCCGCTTCCTTGGACAGCTTGGATACCGGAGGCAGAACGCCGGTCAGGTCGCAGGTCAGGAAGATGATGTGCTTGGGCTCGCCGGCACGGTTGGCCTCGACTTTCTTGTCGATGTTTTCCAGCGGGTAGGCGGCACGGGTGTTCTGGGTCAGGGACACGTCGGTGTAGTCGGCGGTGCGGGTCTCGTCATTGATGATGACGTTTTCCAGTACCGCGCCGAACTTGATGGCGTCCCAGATGACCGGCTCGTTCTTCTGGCTCAAGTCGATGCACTTGGCGTAGCAGCCGCCTTCGATGTTGAAGACCACGTCCTTGCCCCAGCCGTGCTCGTCGTCACCGATCAGGTAACGGGCGGGGTCGGCGGACAGGGTAGTCTTGCCGGTGCCGGACAGACCGAAGAACAGGGCCACGTCGCCGTCTTCGCCCACGTTGGCGGAGCAGTGCATGGGCAGCACGTCTTTTTCCGGCAGCAGGAAGTTCTGCACGGAGAACATGGCTTTCTTCATTTCACCGGCGTAACGCATGCCGGCGATCAGGATCTTGCGCTGGGCGAAGTTGAGGATCACGCAGCCATCGGAGTTGGTACCGTCACGCTCCGGCTCGCACTGGAAGTGCGGGGCGTGCAGGATCTGCCACTCTTCCTTGCTGCGCGGGTTGTACTTCTCCGGGCGGATGAACATGGTGTTGGCGAACAGGTTGTGCCACGCGGTTTGCGCAGTCACTTTCACGGCCAGGTAATGATCCGTGTCGGCACCCACGTGCAGGTGGGAAACGAAAGCGTCAGCGTCGGCCACGGCGCCGGAAACGCGGTCCCACAGGGCGTCGAACTTGTCGGCGGGGAACGGACGGTTGATGGCACCCCAGTGGATGTGCTCGCTGGTGCTGGGTTCGTCAACGATGTAGCGGTCCATGGGGGAACGGCCGGTGCGATGACCGGTTTCCACCACCAGGGCGCCGGTATCGGACAGGCGGCCTTCGTTGCGCTGAACAGCCAGCTCTACCAGCTGGGCCGGGCTGAGGTCGTTATAAACAATCGGGTCGGTCATGGTCATTCCTGGGCTTGTGGCCGTGCCGTTTCAACGGGTATGGACGCTGAAACTCTGGTTCGCATTGCGGATAACAGTGCCGGTCTCGTGCCCGTTACTGCCATCGGGCAAGACCAAAGAGGACCGGTGGGCAAGGCCTCCGGTCAGCACAGGCGCGCGATTATGCCAGAAAAGGAAAACAGAGGCGATTCCCCCTTGGACCGGGTGGTCACGGCGCTGGGGGCAATTAATAGTTAATAATGAATAGTTGCGCGGGGTAGCTTGGCCTTGTCTCGGAGCGCAAGAGGCCGCGCCCAGGCTATGGGCGCGGCCTCTTGCGTTTCAGGTGAGACAGAACAAAACCGCGACGTTATTAACTATTCATTATTCACTATTAATTGCTTTCCCGGATCATCTCCGCCAGATCCACCGCATCAAAACGTTCCCGGTTGCGGCAGAAGTCGCAGGTCAGGGTCACTTCGCCGTCCTCGTCGAGCAGCATCTGCAACTCGTTGCTGCCCAATGAGATCAGGGCGTTGCGGTTGCGTTCCCGGGAACAGGTGCAGCCGAACTGCAGCGTCTGGGCCTCGGGGAGCTGCGGGGGGGTGTCGTGGAACAGTCGGTGCAGGATGGTCTGGTCGTCCAGGTCCAGCAGCTCTTCCATTTTCAGGGTGCTGGCCAGGGCTTCCAGGTGCTCCCACATCTGGGTGTTGGCGTCGCTGCCGGCCAGCTGGTTGGGGAGCCGCTGGAGCAGCAGCCCGGCGGCCCGGTTGTTGCCGCTGGCCAGCCACAGGCGGGTAGGCAGCTGTTCGGACTGGCGGAAGTAGCCCTCCAGACACTGGGCCAGGGTGTCCCCGCTGAGGGGGACAATGCCCTGGTACTGGCGGCCCTGATCCGGCGTGATGGTGATCACCATGGTGCCGTCGCCGATCAGGGTCTGGATGTCCCCGTGGCTCCAGTCCTCGCCATCACTGTGGCGTGCCAGAGCGCGCAGCTCGCCGTCATTGGTGCATTCGGCGAGCAACAGGGAAACCGGGCCCTTGCCCTGGGCCTGCAGGGCCAGGCGGCCTTTGAATTTCAGCGTGCTGGCGAGCAGCGCCACGGCGGCCACGGCCTCACCGATCAGCCCTTCCACGGCCAGCGGGTAATTGTGCCCTTCAATAATGCGGGCAATGCTGCTTTCCACCTGGACCAGTTCGCCGCGGATGTCGGAGTCAGGAAAGAGGAAGCGTTGTTTGTGGTCTTGCATGGTCGTGTCCCGGTGGTTGGGTCGCGGCGCGGACCGCGAGGAGTCGTTATTCCAGATTGTCCCGTTTGAAGCGCTGGATGTCCCGGCGCTCCTTCTTGCTGGGTTTGTGGTCCGGGGCGGCGGCAGCGGCCCGGGCCAACTTGCGTTGTTCGCTATGCATTTCCCGTTTGGCCACACTGGCCGGGGTTTCTTCATACAGTGTCTGGGCGACGCTGGCCGGGCCGCGTTTGCTGCTCAGGCCCTGGACAATTACCTCGAAATGCTCGGTGCCCTTGGTGATGGTGACCGTCTGGCCGGGCTGCACTGCCTTGCTGGGCTTGGTGCGGTTGCCGTCGATATGCACTTTGCCGCCTTCGATGGCGGTCTTGGCCAGGGTGCGGGTCTT
>JAZAJX010000055.1:0-7679 GCA_036230225.1 Pseudomonadota bacterium
GTTATGGGCTGCGGTGGAACTTACGTTTCGTGAACTGGGTGCTGAAAAATGCCTAACAAAGCGCACCAATACGCAGCCTGTGGCTGCCGGACGCTCGCAAGCTCGCGCCGTTGTGCGCGGCGTTAAGCTTATGAAGAAATCAGACTACGAAATAAATTGTCATGTTGGGAAAGCTAATAAAAAGGCAGAAGCGCGCTGGAAGCGACTTCGTGAAAACCAAGTTCATAGTCACTCTATTTACGACATTCGAGCCGATGAAAGGAAGCGCCAATCATTTCCGAATTGGCTCCTCAACAAACAGCTTGAATCTCTTCTATCTTCCGAATATTTGGGGGGGGATTGGCAGAGCAAGCTATCGACGATTGGTCTAGAGCACAAAGTCTTTAAGGGCTTCATTAGCCGAATCCTGCAAGGTAAAGGGGGGTCATACTATGTCGAATGTAAGACCTTGGACCAAGGGTGCTTTGATATTGAAACAGGATGGTTCGGTATAGGTGGGCTTAATCCGATTTTGCCTGAGATTAAACGGTACTATCGGTATGCCTTTCAGCCCTATGTGCCAGGAAACGCCATTGAGATCTCATATTTGACGCTAAATGAACCAGATGCTAAATGGTCAACCCGGGTAGAGCTGCATGTAAGGGTTGAAGATAATTGTTTCTGCCCAGGAGCGTCGTAGCTTAACAATGCTGTCCACGCGACAAGCGCGTGACGGCTGGCGTTAGGGCAAAGCATAATCCGTAGCCGGTTCTCCAAATGCGACTGATAAAACCTGCTCTCGTCTACTTCATCCTGATCTTCGCCACCGGCTTCGCCCTGGCCATGATCCGGATTCCCTTTCTGGTGCCGCGACTTGGGGAGCGCTGGGCTGAGCTGGTTGAATTGCCTTTGATGGTGCTGGCCAGTTTTCTGGTGGCCCGCTGGCTGGTGCGGCGATTTGGGTTGGTGACGGTGAGGCAGTGTATTGGCACTGGCCTGCCGGCCCTGTTGATGATGCTGAGTGCCGAGTTGGCGGTGACACTGTTTCAAGGGCAGGACCTGGGCGACTACTTGGCGGGGCGTGACCCGGTATCCGGTATTGCCTATCTCGTCTCCCTGATGCTGTTTGCGGCCATGCCGTTGCTGGTACGCAAGCATGCTGTGAGCCGCCGCTAAAACCGCACCTTCCCCAACGGCACCAACAACACCGCCGCTCCAATCAATGCCGCCGCCGCCCCCAGCAACCCGGGCGCAAAACTCCCGCTACTTTCAAGCAATCGCGCCGTGACCACCGGCCCCAGTATCTGCCCAACTCCATAACAGGCGGTCAACGCGCCCAGGGCGGCGCTGGCGGCGTGGGGGGCCAGTTGGCGGCCGCAGTACATGCTCAGGGCGACCACGGCGGTGAAGGTGCCGCCGACCAGCAGGCCGCTGATGACCAGCCCGAAGAGGTCGGGCAGCCAGGCGGGGGCGCTGACGCCCAGGGCCTGTACCACCAGTGCGGCCATCAGGGCGTTGCGTTCGCTGGTGTGGCTGGCGAGCTTGCCCCATAGCAGGTTGGCGGGGACGGCGGCCAGGCCCACGGCCAGCCAGGTATAGAAGGCGGCGCTGTCCAGGCCGGGCAGTTGCGCTTTGGCGATTACCGGCAGGTAGGTGGTGCTGGTGATGTAGCCGAAGCCGGCCAGGGTGTAGCTGGCAATCAGAAAGCCCAGGGCCGTGCGGTTCACCGGCGCCCGTTCGTGCTGGCTATGTTTGGCGTGGGGCAGGGCGGGGATGCGGCGCAGCAGTGGCAGCAGGAGCAGGGCCAGGGTGCCGCAGGTCAGCCACATGGTGGCGTAGCTGCCGTGCAGGCTTTCTATCAAGGCCACGGTGAGGGCGGCGATGCTGATGCCCAGGCCGATGCCGGCGTAGTGAATGTTACCGAGTCGGGCCCGCAGATGATTGGGCATGGCGCCCAGCACGAGGGCAGAGCCGTTGACCATGATGATGGCGCTGGCCACACCGGCCAGGAAACGGTTAATGGCCCAGGGGGTGAAGGTGGTGCTCAGGCCCATGAGCAGGCTGGTGATCACGCTCACCCACAGGGCCACCCAGAACGCCGTGCGGGCCCGTTGGGCGGGCACCGCCATGGCGAGCATGGCCCCGGCCAGGTAGCCGCCGTAGTTGATGGCCGCCAGGTAGCCGCCACTGATGGCAGTGAGGGTGGTCTCGGCGATCATGTCGGGCAGGGCCGGGGTGAACAGGAAGCGGCCAATGCCCAGGGCAATCACCAGACTAAAGGCGCCGGCTATCGCGGTAAGCAGGTGATCTCTGTCTGTGGTCATCAACACGATTCCGTTTTGTCTGCTGCCATTCGCCTGCACGCAGGCTCCTACAGTGTCTTTCACGATTGTGGGTGTGTGCCACTACCGTCATGCAGCGCGCAGCCTAACAGGCTGTGGCGTGTTCGGCTTCATTCTTCGAATGATGTTCATCATTCACCCCAGTGATAAATGCGGCCTTGGTCGTAAACGGGGCAGGTTTTTTTCATCATGGCGGGGCAAAACCCGGGGTTTGCGGCACGAAAAGGATGTTGCCCCAAAAGCGTGATGCATTTTGGTGAGGCGGGGCTGGCTCACAACAGTGCCGACTGATCGAAAATCGGGCGCCGAAGCCGGCTAGGCTTGTGCCTGTTATTGGTAACGTCATGAAAAATCAGGGTTTTAAAAACTGGCACAGCATTTGCCTTAAATCACGATAAGCACAACCGGCGTGTTGTGCGCGACATACCCATCACTGTGATCAACGGCGATCACGATTCGATGTGAGCAAAGGCGCTCAAGGTTCCTGCCAATGGTGGCGGGCCACTTTGAGCGCTTTTTTTGTGCCTGAAAAACACGGGCAAGAGGGAAGGATGATGAAAGGTTTCAAGAAAACATTCTGTGGTGTGCTAGCGGCAATGACGCTGGGACTGTCAGCGACTGCCGTGGCCGGGGACAAGCTGGGCTGGCCGGAAAAGGCGGATCTCAAATTCGGTTTTATCAAACTCACGGATATGGCGCCGTTGGCCATCGCCTATGAGAAGGGCTATTTCGAGGAAGAGGGGCTGTTTGTAACCCTGGAAGCCCAGGCGAACTGGAAAGTGCTGCTTGACCGAGTGATTGATGGTCAGCTGGATGGTGCACACATGCTTGCCGGTCAACCGCTGGGAGCCACCATCGGTTACGGCACAGAAGCCCACATCATTACCGCATTCAGCATGGACCTGAACGGCAACGGCATCACCGTTTCCAATGCGGTATGGGAAGAGATGAAGAAAAACATTCCGCAGGAAAACGGCAAACCGGTGCATCCCATCAAAGCGGATACCCTCAAACCGGTGGTGGAGAAGTACAAGGCCGAGGGCAAGCCCTTCAACATGGGCATGGTGTTCCCGGTCTCCACCCACAACTACGAGCTGCGTTACTGGCTGGCGGCCGGTGGACTGAACCCGGGCTACTACGCGCCGCATAAGGGGGACACCAGCGGCCAGCTGCAGGCGGACGTGCTGTTGTCCGTGACCCCGCCGCCGCAAATGCCGGCCACCCTGGAAGCGGGCACCATCTATGGCTACTGCGTGGGTGAGCCCTGGAACCAGCAGGCGGTGTTCAAGGGCATCGGTGTGCCGGTGATCACCGACTACGAGATCTGGAAAAACAACCCGGAAAAAGTGTTCGGTGTCAGCAAGGCCTGGGCTGACAAGTATCCCAACACCCATATCCGTGTGGTGAAGGCGATGATTCGTGCGGCCAAGTGGCTGGATGAAAACAACAACGCCAACCGTCCGGAAGCGGTCAAGATCCTCTCCCAGCCGAACTATGTGGGCGCGGACTATGACGTGATCGCCAACTCCATGACCGGCACCTTCGAGTATGAGAAGGGCGACAAGCGTCCGGTGCCGGACTTCAACGTCTTCTTCCGTTACAACGCCACCTATCCCTACTACTCCGATGCCATCTGGTACCTGACCCAGATGCGTCGCTGGGGCCAGATCAGCGAGTCTAAGCCGGATAGCTGGTACATGGATGTGGCGAAGGAAGTGTATCGCCCGGACATCTATGCCCAGGCGGCCAAGTCCCTGATCGCCGAAGGCAAGCTCTCCGCTGACGAGTTTCCTGACTTCGCTACTGAAGACGGTTTCAAGCCGCCTCAGACGGGCTTTATCGACAACATCACCTATGACGGTCGCAAGCCCAACGAGTACCTGGCGAAGTTTCCGATTGGCCTGAAAGAGGGCGATGCACTGTAAGTGCTCGCTCCCTGAGGAGACATGATCATGGTGACCCTGACTTTCCCGACCTGGATGGAACCCTACCGAGCCCTGGCCACCGGCAAGATAACCGGTGACCAGTGGCGGAACCTGCTGCGCCAGCTGATCTTGCCGGTGCTGGGGATGGCAGCCTTTCTGTTGCTCTGGCAACTGGCGGCCCAGCGGATCGATACCTCGCTGGGACAGTTTCCCGGGCCGGTGGATGTCTGGGAGCAGGCCGGCGCGTTGGTGGAGGAGCATCAGGCTTCCCGGGCCAAGGAAGCGGCCTTTCATGAACGGCAGGAGAAGTACATTGCTTCGCGGTTGGAGCAACAGCCGGAATGGCAACCGGTGTACCGGGACTATACCGGCGCGCCGACCTTCTTTGATCAGATCGGCACCAGCCTGATCACGGTGATGAGCGGCTTCCTGCTGGCATCCTTGATCGCGATCCCCATGGGCATCGTGATCGGCCTGAGCAGCACGGCCCATGCGGCCATGAATCCGCTGATCCAGTTGTTCAAGCCGGTGTCGCCGCTGGCCTGGCTGCCTCTGGTCACCATGGTGGTGAGTGCGCTCTATGTTACCGACGACCCGCTGGTAGCCAAGTCTTTCCTGACCTCCATGTTTACGGTGTCGCTGTGTTGCCTTTGGCCGACGTTGATGAACACCTCGGTAGGGGTGACCTCAGTCAGCCAGGATCTCACCAATGTCTCCCGGGTACTGCGCCTTAACGCCCTCAGTCATGTGCGCAAGATCGTCCTGCCGTCGGCGCTGCCGATGATGTTTACCGGTCTGCGGCTGAGTCTGGGGATTGCCTGGATGGTACTGATTGCTGCCGAGATGCTGGCCCAAAACCCCGGGTTGGGGAAATTCGTCTGGGATGAGTTTCAAAACGGCAGCTCCCAGTCTTTGGGGCGAATCATGGTGGCGGTAATTGTCATCGGCTTGATCGGGTTTCTGCTCGATCGTCTGATGCTGATGCTGCAGCGTGCCCTGGTATGGGACAAAGCGTCGGTACAGCGTTAAGCGCAACCGGTAAGGAGAAAGAGGATGAAAGCGTTACTCGAACTATCGAACGTAGGCATGGCATTCGATACACCGAAAGGTCAGTTCGAAGCCCTGAAAGACGTCAACCTGAAAATCGATGCCGGTGAATTTGTATCGCTCATTGGTCACTCCGGCTGCGGGAAATCCACCGTGTTGAATATCGTTGCCGGCCTGCTTCAGGCCACTGATGGCGGCGTGATTCTGGACAAGCATGAGGTCACCGAACCGGGACCAGAGCGCGCGGTGGTATTTCAAAATCATTCACTGCTGCCATGGCTGACGGCGTTTGAAAATGTCGAGCTGGCCGTGAAGCAGGTGTTCAGAAAGACCAAGAGCAAGGCGGAAATCCGTGAGTGGGTAGAACACAACCTGGAGCTGGTGCACATGGCACACGCCATGCACAAGAAACCGGATGAAATTTCCGGTGGCATGAAACAGCGTGTCGGCATTGCCCGGGCCCTGGCCATGCAGCCCCAGGTTCTACTGATGGATGAACCCTTCGGGGCACTGGATGCGCTGACTCGGGCTCATTTGCAAGATTCGTTGATGGATATCCATGCTCAGTTGGGCACCACGGTGATCATGATCACCCATGACGTGGACGAAGCGGTCCTGTTGTCTGATCGCATCGTGATGATGACCAATGGCCCCTCCGCCACCATCGGAGAAATTCTGGATGTGACATTGCCTCGCCCGCGTGACCGGCTGGCACTGGCGGATGATCCCACTTTTGTTCGCTGTCGCCAGCAAGTGCTGCAGTTTCTCTATGAGAAGCAGCGAAAGGTGGAGCCACTACCGAAACGTAGTGACAGCAGCGCAGAGGCCACACGCAAACGCGCCTGAACGTTTTTTGACTGATGGGAAAGGCCTGCTTTTATCGCGCACCGGAAAGCAGGACGGGGGAGGTGCGCCCTGACTCTACGATCAAGCTGATTTTATTTTTTGGAAACTGTTGAGGAAAAATTCATGAAATATTCTGCCATTGCTGCCGGCGTCATTCTTTCTACGCTGGGCATTTCGGGGACGGCTCACGCCGAAGACGACGCCTTTATCACTGCCTTGAAAGGCGGAACGCCACTACTGAATATGCGTCTGCGTTATGAGGAGGTGGATAGTGAGGCCGCTGTGGAAGACGCACAAGCGCTGACCCTGCGGACCCGCCTGGGATACCAGAGCGGGAAACTGCATGGTTTTGATGTGATGGGGGAGTTTGAAGACACTCGCATCGTCGGAAAAGTGGATAACTTTGCGCCTCATCTCAATGGCTATCCAGTGATTGCCGATCCGGAAGTGACGGAACTCAATCGTGCGACGATCCGCTACAGCGGTAGCAATGCGCTGGAAGGGTTGGTCGCCACCTATGGCCGCCAGCGCATCATTTACGACAACGCCCGCTTTGTGGGGAACGTGGGCTGGCGACAGGATGAACAAACCTTTGATGGCGCCAAAGTGGACTACGGGGTGGGTGACGTCACTGTGTCCGCTGCCTACCTGACCCAGGTTAACGGCATCACTCCCAAGTTTGATGCGAATGTGTCCAGCACGCTACTCAACGCGAGCTGGGCTGCTGCACCCGGGGGAACCCTGACCGCCTACGGCTATCTGCTGGAAACCGATAACGTCCCCGATTCCGACAACGATACCTATGGGCTGCGCTATGCCGGGGCGTTTGATCTGGATGCCGTAAAGCTGCTTCTCACCCTGGAAGGCGCCCAGCAGGAGGTGGAAGCCGGCGACACCGATTACGTCTTCGCCGAGGTAGGCGCACAAGTGGCCGGGGTCACGGTGAAATTGGCACAGGAGGTTCTTGGCTCGGATGACGGCGTGGTGGCTTTTCAGACGCCGCTGGCTACCAAGCATGCCTTCAATGGCTGGGCGGATCAGTTCCTGGTAACCCCGGCTGATGGTCTCGAAGACACCTTTGTGACGGTGAGCGGCAAGCTGGCGGGTTTCAAGCTGGCGGCGGTGTATCACGACTTCCAGTCCAACGAGGGTAGCACTGACTATGGCACCGAAACGGATCTGCTGGTAGCTCGCCCGATCGGAAAACACTACGTGGTCGGTCTCAAATACGCCGATTACAGCGCGGATGAATTCGGTGCTGACACCAGCAAGTACTGGGCCTGGGCAGAGCTGACGTTCTGAGTAGGGGCGCCCTTTTGGCACGTCAGTGCGCACTGTTTTGGTGCGCTCTGGACGTGCTGATATTGCAATCATGAAATGGCTTTTAAAAACAGCGGATTACAAGATCAATGGCTGGCACAACCGTTGCAGACTCAATGGGTAATTCTTCTTTTCCGGATGCCCGAGACACTATGGCACTGAAAATCATGCTGGTGGACGACCAGCCGCCGCGCGCCGCGATCCTGGAGCGTGCCCTGAT
>JAZAJX010000056.1:0-8511 GCA_036230225.1 Pseudomonadota bacterium
GGCGGAACTGGGCTACAAATACCACTGGGCTGTCAGTGACTACCTGCAGCGTGCTGCCCGCCATATCGGTTCTGCCACCGATATGGAACAGGCCTACGCTGTTGGCCGTGCGGCTGTCGAATATGCGGTGGCCGGCAAGAATGCGGTGATGCCCACCATCGAACGCAAGAAGACCAAGAAATACAGCTGGACCATCGGTGAAGCGCCGCTCAAGAAAGTGGCCAATGTCGAAAAGGCCATGCCGCGCAAGTTCATCAGCAAGGATGGCTTCGGTATTACCCCATCCGCCCGCGAATACCTGGCTCCGCTGATCGGAGGGGAATCCTACCCCCCCTACAAGAACGGTCTTCCCCAGTTTGCCAAGCTCAAACTGGTGCCTGTGGCGAAGAAGCTGAACGACGTGTTCGAAGTCTAGGCCTGCGAACCAAAAAGCCCCGCAACGCGGGGCTTTTTTCTGTCTGACGGCCTAACGTAATCCATAACATCAGCCCCTGCCCGAGGACGACCCCGGTCGCCCTCATTCGGCAGTGACTTCGGGCTAGCCCATCATCGACGGGTCCATCCACATCATTTCCCACACATGCCCATCCGGGTCCGCCAGGCTGCGGTTATACATAAAGCCCAGATCTTGAAGGGGATTGATGTCTGCCGCCCCGCCATTGGCCTCGGCCGCCTGGTTGACGGCGTCCACCGCATCGCGGCTGTCATGGGACAGCGCCAGCATCACTTCACTGGAGCCGGAGGGCGGGAGCGGTCGATCCGTAAAGGTCCGCCACTTGTCGTGGGTCAGCAGCATCACGTGGACGGCATCGCTCCAGACCATGCAGGCAGCGGTCTCATCGGTGAATTGGGGATTATTGTCAAAGCCCAGGGCACGATAGAACGTCATGGACGCTTGCAGGTTCACCACAGGCAGGTTGATAAAAATCTCTCCGGTCATGGTTCGGTCTCCGTTCGATGAATGTGGCAGGCATTCGTTATGCCCTCATCCCCTTATCGAAACCCGACCGGTATTTTCGACATTCACACCGGATTTTTTGGTTTCGACGATGGCAATCGCTCTGCCTGCGTACCAGCCCCCCACAGACAATCCAGCTGTCGCGTAAACCTGCCCGGCTCTCCACTGGTGAAGAAACGCTCCTGGCCCCGCTTTTCGCCCTTCGCTCTGAGCCCTTCACACTCCAGCCGGCGCACCACTTCCCGGGCCACAGGCAATTCCGTACTGATGATCTGTATCCGGGAACCCGCCACCCGCGCGATCCGCTCCGCCAGAAAATTATAGTGGGTGCACCCGAGGACAATGGTGTCCGCCCCCTTCTCCAGAAGCGGCGAAATATAACGATGCAGCAAGGCCATGGTCAGCGCATCGTCAAAGCGCAATGCTTCGATTTGCGCCACCAGATCCGGGCACGGCTGTACTTCGATCCGCACGGTGGAGGAGAAACGGGCAGCCAGCGCACCGAAAGAATGGGTCTGTAGCGTCCTCGGCGTGGCCAACACACCCACCACCCCGCTGCGGCTCGCCTGCACCGCCGGTTTCACCCCCGGCTCTACGCCGATAATCGGCACCGAATAGCACTGACGCAGCTGGGCAATGGCCGATGTGGTTGCGGTATTACAGGCCACAACCACCGCTTTGGCGCCCTGCGCCAACAGAAAGTCCGTCACCCAGTGCATGCGCTCGCGAATAAAATCATCGGTCTTGTCCCCGTAAGGGGCATGACATGAATCGGCCACGTAAAGGATATCTTCCGCGGGCAACAGCTCCCGCACTCTCGCGGCCACGGAAAGTCCGCCGATACCGGAGTCGAAGATACCGATGGGATGGGAATGGGGCATGGCTGGATCAGGGGGTCCGTTTGGTCGTTGGCGGGATAGTTTACTCGACCCGGGCACTATCAGGAAAAGTGATGTAATTCCGCCCGGTATTCACTCTCCAGCAAGGCGTAAATGGCATGATCCACAAAACGGGAGTACAGCCACTCACATTCCCTCAGCGTCGCCTCGCAGTTGAATCCCAGGCGCTCAGGAATCGCCCGGCTTTTGACATTCCCCACCGCACAGCGAATCTCGATTCGATTCAGTCCCAGCTCATCAAATCCGATTTTCAACAGGCGCCTGACACTCTCGGTGGCAAGGCCCTTGCCAGTAAAGGACTCTCCCAGCCAGTAGCCAATTGCACCGACCCGGTGCCGGGGATGGAGAGTATGAAAGCCCGCCACCCCGCACAGGGAGTCTTCGTGAAAGATTGCGAAATTCGGGGCGCCACCCAAAGCGGCCTCCTCCATGCAAGCAGTAATGAAGGCACTCGTATCATCGCAGGAGCGCACATGATCCAACCAGGGTAGCCAACGACTCAGGTACTTCCGATTGGCGTTAGTTAGCGCATAGAGCGCCGGCGTATGCTCCAGGGTTAACGGAGCCAGGCGAAGAAAATGCATTTGGACCTCTGTCTAAAACCGGGCCAGTCAGTCGGCAGCGGCGAAATGCGCCATCTGGTCAGCATGGGCCCGACGAAAGGCCGGACGCGCTGTGGCCCGGGACACGTAGACCCGGCAGGCCGGATAGTCTGTCAGACCATCAAAGCGGCCAACCAACCGCAACACATCCGCCATGAGAATATCCGCGACAGAGAACACCCCGGCCAGCCACTCCCGTTCCGACAGCACCGTTTCCATATGCTGAAGACGCGACTGCAGGAAGGCCTCGATATGCTGACGCCCCGGCGTTTCCGTGTTGTCTCCGGCGAACCGGAACAGCGTCCAGGGCAAGCTGGCTGCCTCTACCGAATTGAGCGCGGCAAACATCCATTGCCGCACAAGACTTTGTCCTTCGCGATCCGCAGGCAACAGTGTCTCGCTGAGCTCTGCCACATGAAGCAGGATGGCGCCGCTCTCGAACAGGGATAACTCACCATCGCGCAACCAGGGCACCTGACCAAAAGGTTGATGAAGAAAGTGAGTCTCATCCCTGTCGCGAAACGACACGCTCTCCACGCGATAGGGCAAACCGGCTTCTTCCAGCGCCCAGCGCACGCGCAGGTCACGCACATAGCCGCGAGGGAGATCAGGCACCCAGTCAAACGTAGTCAGTACCAACGGTGTCATCACGGCTCTCCTGTTCTCGCCGACGTGTCATCCCACGCACCGGACCCGGGGCTCCCATAATCCCGCTCCACTCTGGCCACTCTGACCCGAAATGCGGCATACCATTGTTCCTTGCCAAGCCGCTGCGCCACTTGATGTGCGGCATGACGTTTCCAGTCCTCTATGGCCGCAAGGCTGCTCCAATAAGATACCGTTATGCCAAGATCCTCCCGCGCGGACTCCACACCAAGAAAGCCCGGCTGCTCCGCGGCCAGTCGCATCATGCGCTCAGCCATCTCCTTGTAGCCCGCCCCCTCACCAGTGCGGAGGCTAGTAAAAATAACGGCAAAATAGGGGGGAGACGGGGTTGGTGCAAATTCTGACATCTGGCACTCCAGGCAGTCGCGGCGCAAGCCTTGGGATGGTCCGGGCAAGAAAACCATTATTTGCATATTACACGGCGACCACGCTCCGACAAGCACCACGCCGTCACGCAGAGAGTGTTTAATCCTCCTGCTACACTGTCGCCATGACACGTGTGCTGATAGCGTTACTCGGGCTACTGTTGGCATCGCCGACGCCGGCGGCGGACAACACCTCGGCAACCGTTCTGGTGGTTCGCCACCGGTGGCACACCGGTATTGCCTTCCCCGCCGACCGCCTCTCTCCTGCCCTGGCATTTCTGGCACCTCACTTCAATGAACCGGCATTTTATGAAATCGGTTGGGGCGATGATGCGTTTTATCGGCAGGATGACAGCCTGTGGCTGCGGTTACGGGCCATGTTGTGGCCCACTCAATCCGTCTTGCATGTCGTGGGCCTCCAGCAGCACCCGGCAGATCTGCCACACACTGACCTGGAGCCCCTCTGCCTGGACAGCGAGCAACTCCGGCGTCTCCAGCAGGGTCTGGCCGCCAGCTTTGTCATCAACGAGGAGGGGCAGCTCTCTGCCGGCGACCCCGGCCTTTATGGTGACAGCCGTTTCTTTCCCGCCAGGGGCACGTTCTGGTTTGGTCATACCTGCAATAGCTGGACAGCAAGGCGTCTTGGCGAAGCTGGCGTGCCAATGCGGCGGTTTCTTACCGTGACCGCCGGCCAGGTCCTCACGCAACTGCGTCATACCTCCCTGGCAGGGGCCTGCCGCTCAAATCAGTAAAGCCACACGTTCTGCCGAGCCGCACTTGTGCCGGCATAAAAAAGGCCGGCATAAGCCGGCCTGAAATACTAGGAAGGAGCAGGACGTTAGAGTTTTACGCCCAGGTGGTCCAGCGTCTGCATGGTCAGCTGACCGGAAGGCAGATTGTTGTCCTTCTGGTAAGCCACCACAGCTGCGCGGGTCTTGGCACCGTATACACCATCAATCCATACCGGATCGTAGCCCTTGGCTTCCAGCTTGGATTGCAGGCGGCGCACCACATCCTGCGTGGTGTTAGTTTCACAAAGGATTTCACGCCATTCCAGATCGGCATCCGTCACCTTGACCTGCTTGGGCACATCCTTGTACACGGCGGGGATAATCGTTTTCTTTTCTTTCGGCGGTTCTACCTGCTTGACCACATCGACCGTCTTGTAGACGGCGGGAACCGTAACGGTTTCCGTACGGGCAGGCTGATCAACCACTTTCTTGGTAACCGTCTTGTAGACCGCAGGAATCTTCTGCTCAACGGTTCTTTCCGGCTGGACCAGTTCCTTGCGGGTTACCGTCTTGTATTCTGCAGGCACTTCCACCAGACACATGATTTCGCCAGTCGCATCATCGATTTTCTCGATGGGACCACGCCCTTTCTTCCAGGTGGTATAAGCGGGTTTTACCAGTACCTGCTCGGTCACCGTTTTGTATTCGGCGGGTTGGGTGATCAACTTGGTGGTGGCCTCTTTGACCAACACTTTTTCCGTGACTGTCTTGTAGGTAGCCGGAATCACTTTCAGCTTGTCATAAGCCTCACTGACCAACACTTTTTCCTGCACGGTTTCATAGCGAGCAGGCGTGGTCGTGATCTTGCTGTCTTCCTGGGAAACCAGCACACGCTGCATTTCGGTTTTGTAGGTTTCCGGAATCACAACCCGTGCATAACAGTGGCCCGGCTTGGCATTCGGGGGAAGAAGCTGGTTACCGGAGGAGGTAGGCGCCGGAGCCGGCTGCTCATTCTGCGAGCTCAAGGCCGCACGCAGCTGCTGGTTTTCCTGCTCCAGTTGCTGCTGCTGACTTTGCAGGGCCTGATACTCGGAACTGTCCTGGACAGTGGTGGTCTGATTGCTGGCACAACCAGTGGCAAGCGCGGCAACAACAGCCGGCAATACAAGGCGATTAAGTTTCATGGTCTGTTCCCTTTGAAAGACTTCCTTTAATCAATCAGGGGAAACAATGCGCAATTAAAATGACAGGAACAATTCCATCTTTGTAATTTTACAAAAAAAATACTCCGAACAGGCCTGATGCGTTTTTATTTGTAAAATATTAGGCAAAAAGTTTTTTATTAATAAAAAGTTTTTTGCCTAACTGCACCATAATGATTCGTTAATCAGTCTTTATTTTTCACGCCTCCTTTGCTGGACGTATGTTCCAAAATATCGTCGACGTAGGCTCGCTCTTCCCCCAAGTCGTCCATGATTGGGGTTGCTGCCGGTAAAATCTGATTCAACGCGACAGCAACCAGTCCGCAAAGACTAATCCCCTGCAGCGTAAAATCACCGTTCCCCATCACCATGCCACCGATGCCGAATATCAGAGTGACTGCCACGATCACCAGATTGCGTTGCGCATTGAGATCGACCCCTGCCTTGATCAGGGTACTCATTCCCACACTGGCAATAGACCCGAACATGAGAATCAGAATGCCGCCCATGACCGGCGTGGGAATGCTTTGCAACAACCAGCCAAACTTGCCGATAAAGGCGAGACTGATGGCAAACAATGCTGTCCAGGTCATCACTCTTGGATTAAATACCCGTGTCAGCATCACCGCCCCGGTGACTTCCGAGTAGGTGGTATTAGGCGGGCCACCGAACAATGCCGCGGCCATACTGGCCACACCATCGCCGGTCAACGTGCGATGCAGCCCCGGTCTGCGGATATAGTCCTTGCCGGTCACGCTACTGATTGCCAGTACATCGCCCACATGCTCGATGGCGGGCGCCAGGGCTACCGGTATCATGAACAGAATGGCCTGCCACTGAAAACTGGGCGCCACAAACTCCGGCATGGCCAACCACGCCGCCTGCTCCACCCGGGAAAAATCCACCATCCCCAACAACAAAGCCACCAGATACCCACTCACCACACCACAGAGAATGGGCAACAACCGGAACAGCCCCCGTCCCAACGTGGCCACCAGCATGGTGATCAGCATGGCAACCATGGATACCAGCAGCGCCTCGCCATAGGGGAAAAGCTGCGCCTTGCCGTTACCGCTCATTCCCATGGCGAAGTTGACCGCCGTGGGCGCCAGACTCAAGCCGATCACCATAATGATGGGGCCGGTCACCACCGGGGGCATCAGGCGATGCAGAAAATCGGGGCCACGCCATTTCACCAGCGCTCCCAGCACGACATAGACGATCGCCGTACAGAATAGCGCACCCATGGTAGCGGCCACCCCCCATTGCTGTATCCCGTGACTGATTGGCGCCACGAAAACAAACGATGACGCCAAAAAGACCGGCACAGACCGGCGGGTAATCCACTGGAAAAGCAAGGTCCCTACCCCGGCTGTGAACAGCGCCACACTCGGGTCCAGCCCGGTCAGCAGGGGCATCAACACCATGGCACCAAAGGCCACAAACAGCATCTGTGCGCCGATCAGGATGGTTTTCCCGTTCCAGAATCCGTCAGCCTGAGTCATCCGTTCTCTCCTTTAGGGCTGCCCGCCTCAGCGGGTGCCGAAGATCTTGTCTCCGGCATCCCCCAGGCCGGGCACGATATAACCGTCATCGTTGAGGCCCTGATCCACAGAGGCGGTATAGATAGCCACGTCCGGGTGCGCCTGCTGAACCCGCTGAATTCCCTCTGGTGCAGCCACCAACACCAACGCCCGAATCTGCCTGCAACCGGCCTGTTTGAGCATATCGATACAAGCCACCAGAGACCCCCCTGTCGCCAGCATGGGATCGACCACCAGCGCCAGGCGTTCATCAATGTCGTGGGCCAGCTTTTCAAAGTAAGCCACCGGCTCCAGGGTTTCCTCGTCCCGATACACCCCTACCACGCTGACCTTGGCGCTGGGAATCAGCTCCAGCACCCCGTCAAGCATGCCGATGCCGGCACGCAGGATAGGCACCACCGTCACTTTCTTTCCCTTGATACGCTGAGCGGCAGCCGGCCCCATCCAGGTATCCACCTGGTAGTCTTCCAGCGCCAGGTCACTTGTAGCCTCATAGGTCAGGAGGCTACCCACCTCAGCGGTCAACTGCCGAAAACTCCGCGTGCTCAGGCTCTGCTGGCGCAACAGCCCCAACTTGTGCTGGACCAGGGGATGACGGATTTCATGGACGGACATGGCTGGCTCCTCGAAGACGGACGGCGGAAAGACACAGGAGAGTATTGTGCCGTTTACACAGCAAATGTCACCGACGTGCACCGGTTACTGTTTTCTCCACTGCGCTGGTGATAGCGTCAGAAAATAAAAACGGATCCCCCGTGAGCAAATCCCTCGACGAGCTGTCAAAGCCGGTATTCGTCCACCACGGTGTCCGCTGGGCACGGGACGCGCTGAAGGAATGGGACAACCGACAGGAGACCGAGCAATGAAACGTTTCAATTTGGTTTTGCTGGTGCTGCTAGGCAGCCTTGCCGCGCCCCTGTGGGCCGCGGACAGCATCAGCATCAGCGAACTCAAGCAGGCCATGGCCGCTGGCAAGGCGCCCATTGTTATTGATGTCCGGGATGAGGACGAGTATCTGGCCGGGCACATACCTGGCGCCATCATGGTGCCGGCCAGCCAGATGAAGCATCACCTGGATATGCTTGAAAAATACCGCAAGCAGGAAATCGTCCTGTATTGCGTCTCCGGCCGTCGCGCCAGTGCCGCCGCCACCGCTCTGGAGAACGCCGGCTTCAAGAAAGTCCGCCTCCTCGAGGGCAACTACCCCGGCTGGAAGGACGCTCAGTAATCATCCCGCCCGCTTCAGGGAGCCGCTGCGGCTCCCTAACTCATTGACATTAAAGCCATTCCTCCTTCCTCGGCCACAACGACCTGCGCCCATTAGCCGGAGCGCCCTACCATTGCTATAATCCGCGCCCACCACCAACCCCTGTTTGAGAAGGACAGATCATGGATTTTGCTAAGGTTCCCGCCGGTAAAGAGATCCCGGAAGACATCTACGTGGCCATCGAGATCCCGGCCAACGCTGACCCGATCAAGTACGAGATCGACAAAGACAGCAACGCCGTATTCGTCGACCGTTTCATGGCAACTCCCATGTTCTA
>JAZAJX010000057.1:0-4077 GCA_036230225.1 Pseudomonadota bacterium
CGCACTCGTTGTTGCGCTTTTTCGATGGATGGACATACACCTTCAAAACCGCGCCTAGATTGCGAACCAGCCTGAAAGACTGAGCACGCAAGGGGTTATTCAGAGGCTCCCTAAGATCAGTGAATAGTTAACAGCGAAAACCGCATTAAAGAATCAACGTCAACCCGCCGGTCAGAATCGCAAACAGTACGGATAACCAGATGAGGGTCCACCAGGGGAAGGGTTTGGGGGGCGGCTCGACTTCCAGTTGTTTTTCCAGATAGTTTCGCAGCAACTCGGTGTTTCGGGTGTTGGCCTTATAGATCGCATCGAAGGCATCCCCGACTACTGGCAGCAGGCCCCCGAGAAAATCGATCAGCATGTTTCTCAACATACGCAGCTTCACGGCCTTGCTGGCGCCGGCGCGTTGCGCTTCCAGCAGCACATAACTGGCCAGCGCCAGACCCGCCGCATCACCAATGCCCGGGATCAGGCCAATCAGCGCTTCGGCTCCGAAACGGAACCGGGTAAAGGGAATGCCAATACTGCTGTCGGTGAAGCGGCTGAATTTCTCCAGCCGCTCCAGTGCGGCTCGCTGTTGCTCTTCCTTGCTGAGGGCCATCAAATCTCCACGTAAAGCTGGCCGTTTTCTTCTGACACGGGCCAGGTATCCAGGGGTTTTTCGCCACGCACCACATTCAGCATCTGCACCCCCGGCGGAAAGTTTGCCCACTTCACCACCTCTCCCGTACGGATATCAAACTCCGCCCGGTGCAGCGGGCATTGCACACATTTATCCTTGAGAATCTTGCCTTTGCCTAACGAAGCAAAGACATGGGGGCAACGGGCCTGGGTGGCATAAAAGCCATCACTCAAGTGGTATACCACCAGTTTGGTTTCCCCGGCTTTCATTGCCTTGCTCTGGCCTTCGGGGATCTCCTGGCTGGCACAGAGTTCATAACGCATGGCGCTCTCCTTGCTGGCTGGAAAATCAAAAATCTGACGTATGGACGGTTTATATGACCTTCGTTGATACGCCTCGCTTATCGTTACTCAAGATAGGTATACCCTGCCAGACCATCCCGTACCAGTTCGATGAATCCCTCTTGCTCATCATCGCTGAGATGGGCCTGGCGGCAGTGTTGCTCCAGCGACTCAAGCAAACGGTCCGGGTCATAGTTCACGTAGCGCAGCACCGAACTGACGGTATCGCCCTGTATGGCATGATCGAGAACAATCTCGCCGGCATCGGTGACATCCACATCCACCGAATCGGTATCTCCAAACAGGTTGTGCATGTCGCCAAGGATTTCCTGATACGCCACTACCATGAAAATGCCGAGGTGACCGTTAATCTCAGCCGGCAACGGCAAGGATGACTCCACCCCTTCGCCGTCCACGAACTGGTCAATACGCCCGTCGGAATCACAGGTAATGTCCTGCAACACGGCACGACGCGTCACCGGCTGATTCAACCCGGACAATGGCAGTACCGGGAACACCTGATTGATGCCCCACACATCAGGCACCGACTGGAACACTGAAAAGTTCACAAACAGCTTGTCCGCCAGTGTTTCGTTAAGGTTATCCAGCAGCTCCCGTTGCTGCTTGCGCAACGGATTCAGGCGGCTGCGCAGGGCCAGCAAGCCGTTCACATACAGCTGCTCCCCCCGGGCACGGGCATCCAGCCCCAGATCGCCGGCGATGTAGCGCTGGTGGATATCCTGCCAGGCCCCCACTACTTCGGAGAACCGCTCCAGCAAATTCCCGGCCTCGCCCTGCAGGGCAACCTGGAGATCCCACAGCTGTTGCAGCTCCGGGATAGAGTCGTCGCCCGGCTGCAAGGTGACCGCGACCGGCTTCTGGGCTTCCTGGTCGGTAATATTCACCAGCAATACCGCATGGTGCGCCGTCAGTGCGCGCCCGGACTCGGAAATGATGTGCGGCTCAGGAACGCCATGTTGCTGGCATTGCTGCTGCAGAGTCTGCACGATATGGCGGGCATAATCCGCCACACCATAGTTCATGGAACAGTAGGAACGTGAGTGGGTGCCTTCATAGTCCACACCCAGACCGCCGCCCACATCCACGGTCTCCACCTGCGCGCCCAGCGCACGCATTTCGGTGTAATACCGGGCCGCCTCACGCATGCCAGCCTTGATATCCTGGATATTCGCCACCTGGGAACCCAGATGGAAATGCAGCAGTTTCACACAGTCGAGTCGACCCGCCTCACGGCAGTGCGCCAGCGCACTCATCAGCTGCGGGGCACTCAAGCCAAACTTGGACTTCTCGCCCCCGGTGTTCTGCCAGTTGCCTTTGCTGATGCTCATCAACCGCACCCGCAGACCAATCCGCGGGGCCACACCCAGCTCATCGGCAATACGCAGCAGCGCAGGCAGCTCGGACATCTTTTCCACCACGATATTCACGTGGAAGCCCAGTTTTTCGCCCATCAACGCCAGACGCAGGTATTCGGCATCCTTGTAACCATTACAGACGATCGTGTCGCCCGGATTGGACAACGCCAGTACCGCCAGCAGTTCTGGCTTGGAGCCTGCCTCGAGCCCGATACGCTCGCCCTCTTCGCGAGCCCGAATGATTTCGTGCACTACCCGGCGCTGCTGGTTCACCTTGATCGGATAGACCGGGGTGTATTGCCCGTCGTAGCGATGGCCATCGATAGCCTCACGGAAGGCCCCTGCCAACAGTTTGACCCGTTGGCGCAGAATGCCGGAAAAGCGCGCCAGCACCGGCGCCCGCAGCCCCGCCTCACGACAGGCCTGCAACACGGCTTCCAGCGTCGCCTGGCCACCCTGCTCACCATTGGGACGAACACACAGCTCGCCATGCTCATCGATACGGAAGTAACTGTCGCCCCAGCGATCCACGTTGTAGATCTCACTGGCGGGAATGGAGCTTGAATCGGTCATTACCTGTCCTGAAACGGGCGAGGCCGTCACCGGCCACCGCAAAGGGGAAAACTGTCGCCATTATGCCTGCCTGCCACCGCTTGTCGCATCCCTTTTTGGGGCAAGGAATCAGGCTTTGACAGGGGGGCCACAGGTCTTACAATCGCGACTATTGTCCACCTCGGGAGCCCACTGGCTCCCACCCACTGGAAAGGCCCATGAGCAGCACCCAAAACAACTGGTTTTACGAGCACTTTGACACCGCTGGCACCGCTTTCGGCCTGCGTTTGAAGCAGAAGCTGGAAGAAGTGCAGACCGAGTATCAGCACATCGAAATGTGGGAAACCGACAGCTTCGGTTACCTGATGACGATCGATGGCGCCACCATGCTCACCACCCGCGACAACTTCCTCTACCACGAGATGATGTCGCACCCGGTGCTGTTCAGCCACGCCAACCCCAAGCGCGTCATCATCATCGGTGGCGGCGACTGCGGCACCCTGCGTGAAGTGCTGCGTCACTCCAGCGTGGAAAAGGCCACCCAGATCGACATCGACGAAATGGTCACCCGCTATTCCGAGAAATACTTCCCGGAACTGTGCGAGTCCAACGGCGACAGCCGCGCCGAACTGCTGTTCGAAGACGGCGTGCAATACCTGCGCAACTGTGAAGACGGCAGCGTGGACGTGATCATCGTGGATTCCACCGACCCGGTGGGCCCGGCGGAAGGCCTGTTCAAGGCCGACTTCTTCCGCGATTGCCACCGCGTGCTGGCCGATGGCGGCATCATTGTGCAGCAGTCTGAATCCCCGCTACTGCACAGCGACACCATCATCAAGGATCTGCACGCCAACATGCGCGAAGCCGGTTTCACCAGCACCCAGACCCTGCCCTTCCCGCAGCCGGTGTACCCCAGCGGCTGGTGGAGCTGCACCATGGCCGGCAAGAACACCGACGTGAGCCAGTTCCGCGAAGGGGATGCCACAGGGAAAGGGTTCGAGACGAAGTACTACACAGCCGCCCAGCATAAAGGGGCGCTGGTGTTGCCGCCGTTTATGGAGAAGGCGATAAAAGGCTAGGAGCTGCAAGCTGCAAGCTGCAAGCTGCAAGCTGCAAGCTGCAAGCTGCAAGCTGCAAGCTGCAAGAAAAAGAATGCCCTTGTCTTCGTTGGAAGCAAGGGCATTTT
>JAZAJX010000058.1:0-34857 GCA_036230225.1 Pseudomonadota bacterium
ATTATAGGCAAGAAGGGCCAGAGGGAGCTCCCCAGGCCCGCCACAATCAGAATGCGATTCGGGCGCCTATCACGGCAAACCAGTCTTCTATACTCCCTCCGTCCATTTTGGAAAAATCGGCGGTATCACTGTACTTACGTTCGTGCACTACGCCTATATATGGCGAAAAAGCGCGATCGACCAAATCATATCTCAGTCGCAGCCCGGTTTCGGTGGACACTAAGCCTTTTCCGATGCCGATTTCGCTGTCCTCACTAAAAGCAATTGTGGTATCGAATGTTGCTCCGAGGATCCAATAGTTGGTGAGCAGCCACTCATACTCGACATCAAGCTCCGCAGAGGCCTTGCCTTCGTCGCTTATGTACAGATTTGCGTCAATCTCGAACCATTGTGGTGCCAAGCCGGCAATGCCCAAGACCGCATAGGTGCGATCCTGCCCCTCGGGCGTGTCGAAGCGAACACCGGCCTTCGCGTCGAAGAACTTGGAAATAGGAACCTGCCCAACGAGCTGGTTTTCCAGTCCCTCGTAGGCCTGTTCCTCAATAGCGTACTCGCCCTTGGTCAGCCAACGGACTTTGAAATCGTCCGTACCGTAGAAGAAGTCAGCGTTCCAGGCACCCAACTCCTCGTCGTCATCGCTGTAACGGTATTCGAATTCCTCGAATTGGACGCCCCACGTTGTCAGCGGCTGTTTGCGTGCGGTGGTGTCATCAATCATTTCCTGAGCGTGCACAGCCACTGGCAACAAGGCCACAGACAGTAAACTGAATAATGTCAAAGACAGGCGAGAGCTCATGCTTCACCTCCTTCTTCATTTACAGCATCGGCTTTTGCCTGAGTTGAATCAGGGCCACCCTCAACAATCACCTTGCGGAACATACCGGCCGCCGCGTGATAGGACAGATGGCAATGGAACGCCCATTGCCCCGGTGCATCCACCTCGGTTTCCATGTAAACCGTGGTGCCCGGATTTACGCTCACGGTGTGCTTGATGGGGTTCCACTGGCCAGCGCCAACATCCAGAATCGACCACATGCCGTGCAGGTGCATGGGGTGCGTCATCATGGTTTCGTTGACAAATTTGAAGCGAACGCGCTCACCGTACTTCAGGCGGATGGGATCTGCGTCTTCATACTTAATACCATTGATGCTCCAGATATAGCGTTCCATGTTACCGGTCAGGCGAAGCTCAATTTCCCGGGTGGGCTCGCGATCTTCATACAACGGATCTTGAGCCTTCAAGTCAGCGTAGGACAGAAACTTTCCGCCGTTCGCTGCCGTGGGCATGAGGCCACTGCCCTTGGCATAAAATGGATCGTTAGCACCACCTTTCGACATCATCATGTCTCCGTGATCCATTCCTGCCATGCCCGAGTGATCCATACCTTCCATCTTGGAGTGGTCCATGCCCTCCATGTTGGAATGATCCATGACTTCCATATTGGAGTGGTCCATGCCAGCCATTGATCCGTGGTCCATTCCAGGCATACCGCTCATATCCGCCATGGTCAAACGTGCGGGTTCGCGCAGCTGCGGCGCCGCGGCTTCCATACCTTCCTCGGGAGCCAACGTGGCCCGGGCATAACCTGAACGCCCCATGGATTCGGCGAAAATGGTATAAGCCTGATCGTCTTTCGGTCGAACAATCACATCATAGGTTTCCGCCACGCCAATGCGGAACTCATCCACATTGACCGGCTGCACGTTATTGCCATCAGCTTGCACAACCGTCATATCGAGGCCCGGAATTCGGATATCGAAATAGGTCATCGCTGACGAATTGATGAAACGAAGACGAATGCGCTCCCCTGGCTCAAAAAGGCCGGTCCAGTTTTGCTCAGGGCCCCTGCCATTGATCAGCCCGGTGAAACCCTGCAGGTCCTCCACATCCGCTTTCATCATGCGCATGTCGCCCCAGGCCATACGATCCCGTATGGTGCTCATGAGCCCGTTCTCCGACGCGTCGGAGAAGAACTCACCAACAGTCTGCTGTTCGCGGTTGTAATAATCCGGCATCATTTTCAGGTTGCGCATGATCCGGTCACCTGAATGCGGGTGCTTGTCGGTCAACTGAACGACGTACTCCCGGTCGTATCGGAATGGCTCACGGCCTTCGGGCTCGATGACAATAGCTCCGTAAGCGCCGTCGGGTTCCTGAAACCCAGAGTGGCTATGGAACCAGTAAGTGCCGGCCTGCTGGATTGGAAACTCATATGTAAACGTCTCTCCCGGCTTGATGCCCGGAAAACTGATACCCGGCACACCGTCCTGATTAAAGGGAAGAATCAACCCGTGCCAATGGATGGACGTTGTCTCATCCAGATTGTTGGTCACGTTAATTTTGACTTCCTCTCCTTCTTTGAAACGCATCACCGGCCCCGGAGATGCCCCGTTGTAACCAATGCCTTCTTTTACAAAGTCGCCGGTGTCTATCTGAACCCGGTCAACCGTCAGGTCGTATTCGCCGGCCAAAACCAACGCCGGCATCAGCAAACCGAGTAATACCGCACTCAAGCGAATTTTCATGTGCTTTACTCCAAATCCAACTTCATGGAAGGCTCCCGGGCGAGACACCTGAAAGCCCAACAGATCGACGTGTTACCAGTGACCTGAGTTACTCGAAGTTAACGTCGCCATACATTCCGGCCTGGTAATGCCCCGGAACGTTGCAGGCAAACTCGATATTGCCCTTATCGGAGAACTTCCAGACCACTTCCTGGCTTTGGCCAGGTTCGAGCAGTACGCTGTTGGGGTCGTCGTGCTTCATGGAGTGGCCGTTCCCCATGTCCATTTTCATCATGTCGTGATTGAGCTTGCCGCCCTGAATCACGCCATGTTCGACCATCATCATCATTTCTTTCTGGTGGCTCTCGTGCATCTCAGGGGTGCCGATGTTGAATTCGTGGACGATATTGCCTTTGTTCTCAACAATAAATCGCACTGTCTCTCCCTGCTTTACGGAGATTGATTCCGGCTCATAGTACATGTCGTACATCTCGACCTTTATGGTTCGGCTGGCCTCCGAGATCCTGCCGGGTGAGCCGCTCGCAGCACCGTGCCCATGAGCGTTGTCATGGCCGACTGCTGCTAGGACGGGTGCCGATATGGAAAGAAATGCGGCTGCGACCATGAATTTTGATGCGCTCATTTTGTTTTCTCCTTGATTTTAGTTTGCTTGAAAAAATGAGTGGTTTTGCTAACAGAAATAAGCAAGGGATAACGTCAGCTGCTATTATCAGGTCATTACCTGAATCCAGCCTGAAAATAGTGAATTAATTTTTTTCAGGCTGGATTCAGGCTGCTCTGCGATATTGATGGGGTATCTAAATACTGACTAAAAGGTGTAAATAATGAGGCTGCTTCTGGTGGAGGATGACCGACTATTAGCGGACGGCCTGTCGAGTCAATTGGAGAAGCTAGGCTTTAGTGTGGACATTGCGTCTACAGCCCATGATGGGATAGTGCTGGGTGAACAGGAAAGCTACCGGGCATGTATATTGGATTTGGGATTGCCTGACGGTAGCGGCCTGGACGTCTTGCGGCGCTGGCGCGGCAGCAACATCGACTTTCCAGTATTGATCCTGACGGCACGGGGAGACTGGCAAGAAAAGGTCAACGGGCTGAAGGCCGGAGCTGACGATTATTTGACCAAGCCGTTCCAGGCCGAAGAGCTGATTGCCCGGCTGCATGCGATAATACGGCGTAGCGAAGGGCGGATGGTAGATATCGTCAAGGCTGGGTATTTCGAATTGGATCAGAGTCGCCAGACCCTTAAAGCAAACGATGGCCAAGAGCACAGCCTGACAGGCACTGAATTCCGGCTGCTCAGGTGTCTCATGGGGCGTCCCGGACACGTGTTTTCCAAGGAGCAGTTAATGGAGCAACTTTATAACCTAAACGATAATCCGAGTGAGAACGTTATCGAGGCCTACATCCGCCGGCTGAGGAAGCTAGTCGGTACAGACACGATTAAAACACGACGTGGCCAAGGATATATGTTCGATGCCCGTGACTAAAAGGCCCAGCTCGGTACGGGGGATGCTTTTACTCCTGCTATTGCCCGCAGGCGTTGCCTTGATGGCTTTGGCTTGGTTTATTCACGGCACGTTGCTGGAGCGCATGTCCCGTGAGTTTGTGGAGAGTCGATTAAAGGAAGAGGTCGCTTTTCTGGAGCATCGAATACGAGAGTCCGGGGGGGCGATCGATAGTTTAGATACCGGTGATTATTTCCAAGAAGTTTTCCATCATGCCTTCGCTATTGCCTCACCGTCACAACAGATGGTTTCCCCTGAGTCCTGGGCCCCTCTCTTAAAGCCTTTGTTCGCTTCCGATAAACAGGGGGGAGTTAACATTCATGATGCGTCCGTACCTGAAGCACCGCCATGGATTCTCGCTTATCGTCGGTCATTCATGATTGATGGAGTCATGATTGTGGTGATTGTGGCCGAAAATATGGAGTCGCTGCAACAGAGTCAAGAGACGCTGCACACTTGGACGGCGGTTGTTTCTGTCCTGCTAATGGTGCTGCTGGTTGGAAGCCTCTGGATAGGTGTTACCTTGGCCCTTCGACCTGTAGAGGCCCTTCAGAGCGCGCTGAACAGGCTTCAGTCTGGCCAGATTTCTCGAATCGACGCCACCGGACCAGATGAATTCCGTCCGCTTGTTGGTCAGCTTAACCAGCTGTTGGATTCTCTCGAGCATCGACTCAAGCGATCTCGGAATGCTCTCACCAACTTATCACATAGCGTCAAGACACCTATCGCAGCGGTACGCCAGATTCTACAAGACACTGGCCGCCCTTTAGATCAGGAGCTGCGGCAGGCAATAGTCTCGAGGCTGGACGATATCGATAAGCAACTAGAGGCAAAATTACGGCGTAGCAAATTTGCGGGCGCTCATGTAGGCCAAAGCGCTTACCCGGTTAAATTGGCACGGGACCTGCTATGGATGCTGGGTCGTCTACACTCGGAAAAATCCTTTGAGCTTGCAACAAATCTAGCAGAAGAGCGGTGCTGGCCTATAGACGAGCAAGACCTGAATGAGGTACTTGGCAACCTTCTCGATAACGCTGGAAAGTGGTCGTCTCGTTGCGTAGAGCTCCTTCTGGAGGAATGCCGAGATCAGATGATAATTGTCGTGGGTGACGATGGCCCGGGTGTGGCCGGGGAAGCTCTGAAGACGCTGGGAAAGCGGGGGTTAAGACTTGATGAGCAAGCCCCGGGTCACGGACTGGGACTGGCTATTGTGTTTGAAATCGTTCAGCGCTACGGGGGGGAGGTAAGATGCGGGCTTGGCCGGTCAGGTGGGTTAACTGTTACTGTTCAAGTTCCTTTCCCAAACCAAATTCTATCAACGAATAAATGGCACGATCGTTAATGGCAAGAATGTAATCATTGATCGAATTCTGGTTGTTGTGGTGTGACATTGGTTGGTTGAGCCGCGTATCGTAGTGCTGTGGTCTCGACCTTTTACAGGTTCGAAGAAATCGTGCCAAAAGAGAAAACTCTCCCCCCCCCCCCCTTCTGGTCTGGCTTCGCCAGTGGGGCGTAAATAGTAAGATTGCGCGAGCTTCAGCTTCGACGATGCCGGCCTGCTGGCAAGCACCGCGTTGGATGTCCTAATCCAGAGCATACATGCAATGATATCGGGGAAAATAATCGAGGAAATGCTCCCTTAGCACGGCGGCGATAAGGTGCCTATCCGCTAGCTGATGTTTGGCTGTACCTTTACTTTTGATCGATATTATTGGGTCATGGATAGGCAAGGAGCGATGACCAGTGGCGTTATGCCTGGGTACCTTTGGATTTCAGACCCTGCCATGCATGTGTCTGCCGCTGTGCGCGGCGCGTCTTTCTTATGCCCAGATCAGTTCATCTTCGTCCGCTATAATCCACAATTCTGGTGTAGGGCTAGGTGTAGGGTATTGAAGTAATCAACAGGAAAGTCTTTATATTCGGTCTAAACACACCTGTGCATCAGAGCCGTATCACCGGTTCAATGCGGTCGGCAACTTTCTGGTGTGCAAGCTTCCGTTCTTCAAAGTAGTCATATCTGTCATAAATACCTTCCACCCCTTTCAATTTATGGTTCAAACACCTTTCTGCCACATGCCCAGGCACACCTTCCGCAGCTGCAAGGCTGCGGAAGGTGCGCCGCAGGTCGTGAATGGTGAAGTGTTCAAGCCCTCCCATCTTGTTGGGAGGCTGTTTTTTGCGTCCTGTTTCCCGGCCAAACAGTTTGCTGATAGCTCGGTTTAGGGTATCAGGACCCATATGGGGGCGTTTGCTGGCGCGACGAGCCGGAAAAACGTAGGGGGCACCACAGGCATGGCCATGAAGGATTTCGAGCCACCGGATAGCCTGTGTGGGCAGGGGGATGGTGATGGCTGCTCCAGTCTTACTTCGCTCTTTTGACAGGTTCCAGATGCCGGCATTCAGGTCAAATTCATCCCAGCGAGCTTCGCAAAGTTCGCTCTTTCTCACGCCGAGCACAAGAAACAAACAACATGCCAGGTGGTTGTCTCTCCCGAAACTGTTGATGTTCTCATGGAAGACCTGAAAAGCATGTGTTAGCTCTTCCAGGGAAAGGGTTCGTTCGCGGCTGCGCTCTTCTCCTCCGGCGTCACTCAAAGAAAAGGGTGAGGCGGGGTTGGTTTGTATCAGGTCCAGTTTAATGCCATGGCGAAACAGCTGTTTCATGTACATCAGGGTGTCATTGGCAATAGTGGGTCTGTCACTGCTTTGAACCTTCTGCAGTACGGCGCGAATGTCCCTTGGGGAAACATCGCCGATGGCATATTTGCCGATGATCGGGGCGATCTCCTTTCTGAAGATGCGTTCGGGAATGTTGGGATGCTTCAGGCGCTTTGAGAGGTCGCTGTCGTACCAGTCCTGGAACAACTCTGAAACGGTATTGAGCTCCGGCAGCGCCAGTTTGGCTTTTTCCTGGATGGGATCTGAGCCTTGTCGGAGGCCTTGCTTGGCCATGACCGCATCCTCTCTGGCTTGGGCCAGTGTCATCTGCGGATATTGCCCCAGAGTGACCTCGCGTCGTTTGCCCTGGTTGCTGTAGCGCAGCATCCAGTAGGGAGAGCCGGATGGCCGGACACAGAAATACAGGCCACCTCCATCAGCGTGTTTCTTGGGGGGCTGGTTAAGCAGCGACTTGATCTGCATGGCTGTCAGTTTACTCATCCCTATCCTCTGCTCTTGCCGTCACGAAATGGCTGCCCACCGCTTTTGAATTATGGATTGCAGCTGTGTGGCGCGGCTTATGGGCCTTTCAGTGAGAAGCGGTTATTGCTGCCCACCATTTGGTGTCGAGAATAGGGGGTGGTGGGCAGAAAGTCACGTTTTGCCCACCATTTTGCCCACCAGGATGGTCTGGATTCTGGCGGGTTCTGATGGATCGCTATGGACAAAGTTGTCAGTTAATTTCTTTTAAAACAATGAATTGAGGATAGGTGTGGATCTCTGTGGATTCTATTCGATATTCTGGATCTGTTCGCGCATCTGCTCGATCAGCACTTTCAGTTCCACCGCCGCCGCCGTGGTGTCGCTGTCCACGGACTTGCTCCCCAGCGTGTTGGCTTCGCGGTTGAGTTCCTGCATCAGGAAATCCAGCCGGCGGCCGATGTGGCCGCCTTTCTTGAGGATGCGGCGCACTTCGGTGACATGGGTGAGCAAGCGGTCCAGCTCCTCGTCCACGTCCATTTTTTGGGCCAGCAGGACCAGTTCCTGTTCCAGGCGGTCCGGGTCCGGCGACTCGATCACGTCCTGAATGCGGGTGCGCAGGCGCTCGCGCTGGGCCTCCTTGATCCGCGGAATGGCGGCCTTGACGATATCCACCTGGGTGCCGATGCCGTCCAGCCGCTCCTCGATGAGTTTGCCCAGTTGCTCCCCTTCCCGACGTCGGGTTTCGATCAGGGCCGACAACGCCTCGTCCAGCAAAGACAGAGACTCGTTCTGCAGGAATTCCACATCCAGCTGGCGGGTGCTAAGCACGCCGGGATAGCGCAGAATCTCCATGGGGTTCACCTGACCGGGGTGCTGCACCAGATCGCCGACCCGGCGGGACACGTCAGAGAGCTGTTTGACCAGCTCCTCGTTCAGTTCCAGCGAGGCGTCACTGTCGTCCTGCTGGTAGCGCAGGGTGACTTCCACCTTGCCGCGGGCCAGGGCCTGGCGGCATTTTTCGCGTACTCCATTCTCCAGTGCGCGCAGGGCCTCTGGCAGGCGCGGGCTCACTTCCAGGTAGCGGTGGTTCACGGCTTTGATCTCCCAGACCAGGCTATAGCCGTCCAGATGGCGGTCGGCGCGGGCGAAGGCGGTCATACTGCAGATCATTGAAACCTCGAAACAGCTGTGGAAAGTGGGCCTCTAGTCTAGACCACCGGGGCCGCAGGGCCTAATGGCAGGCAGACTGCCCCCTGCCTTTGCTACAATGGCGGCCCTTTTGCATTCATGACTATTCAGGAGTTTCCATGCGTCCTTCCGGCCGAGCCCCCGACCAGCTGCGTGAACTGAGCTTTACCCGCAACTACACCGTTCATGCCGAGGGCAGTGTGCTGGTGGCATTCGGGAATACCAAGGTGCTGTGCACCGCGTCCGTGGAAGACGGTGTGCCGCGCTTTCTGAAAGGCAAGGGCCAGGGCTGGCTCACCGCCGAGTACGGCATGCTGCCCCGTTCCACCCATACCCGTTCCGGCCGTGAAGCGTCCCGCGGCAAGCAGGGGGGGCGTACCCTGGAAATCCAGCGTTTGATCGGCCGCTCCCTGCGTGCGGCGGTGGATCTGACCAAACTGGGTGAGCGCACCATCTATCTCGATTGTGACGTGCTGCAGGCCGATGGGGGCACTCGCACCGCGTCCATTTCCGGCGCTTGTGTGGCCCTGGTGGATGCCTTTACCCACCTGCTGGAAACCAAGAAGATCAAGGACGACCCGCTCACTGGTCTGGTCGGTGCGGTCTCCGTGGGCGTCTATAACGATGAGCCGGTGCTGGATCTGGATTATGCCGAAGACTCCAATGCCGGCACCGATATGAATGTAGTGATGACCCAACAGGGTGGTTTCATCGAGATTCAGGGGTCCGCAGAGGGCGCCCCCTTTACCCGTGAACAGTCTGATACGTTGCTGGGGCTGGCGGAAAAGGGGATTGGTGAAATCATTCAGGCCCAGCAGCAGGTACTCGGCTGGTAAGGACGAATCATGAAAAACTACAAAAAGCACTTTCTGCGCTTTGCCGAAGAGCGCGAGGCGCTCAAGTTCGGGGAATTCACCCTCAAATCCGGCCGCAAGAGCCCGTATTTCTTCAATGCGGGTACGTTTAATACCGGCGAAGCGCTGGCGCGATTGGGCCGCTATTATGCGGATGCCATTGTCGCCTCCGGCCTGGAATTCGATATGCTGTTCGGGCCGGCCTACAAGGGCATTCCCCTGGTGGCGGCGGTCGCCGTGGCCCTGGCCGAACACCATGGCCGCGATCTGCCCTGGGCCTTTAATCGCAAGGAAGCCAAGGATCATGGTGAAGGCGGCTGGCTGGTGGGGGCGCCGTTGCAGGGCCGTGTGCTGGTGATTGATGATGTGATTACCGCTGGCACCGCGATTCGTGAAGTCGCTGCCTTGTTCGAAAAGACTGACGCTACCATGGCGGGGGTGATGGTGGCCCTGGATCGTCAGGAATGTGGAAAGGAGCCCACCGAGGCCGGCAAGGGGCTGTCGGCGATTCAGGAAGTGGAAAAATCCCTGGGGGTGCCGGTGGGTTGTATCGTGACCATGAGCGATATTATCGACTGGCTGGAACAGCAACCGGACAGTGAGCCCATGGTCAACCGCATGCGGCAGTACCGGGAGCGTTACGGAGTGGAATAATAATGAGAATACTGGTTCTGGTTGTGGCGCTGATCCTGTCGGTGTCCACGCAGGCCGCCGGATTCGGTCAGCGTGCCAGTGAGCGAATGCCGCAGGGCGCCTATTTTCGGCATATCACGCCTGACGGGGTGGTCCATCTCAACCGCACCCTGACCACGGATGCTATCCGCAATGGCTACCAGCTGCTGGATCAGCACGGGCGTGTCCTGGAAGACGTGGAAGGGGTCAGGATCAATGACGAAGAGGCGCGCCAGATGCGGTTGCAGCGCGCCCGGCAGGAGCGGGAAGACAAGGAATTGTTGCGGCTCTATGCCGGTCCGGAAGATGCGGTACGGGCCCGGGATCGCAAGATTGATGCGCTGGAACTGAGCATCAGCTACGAGGAAAACAACCTGGCCCAGTTGCAGATGAAACTGGATGACGAGATTGCGATGGCGGCTCGCAATGAACGGGCGGGTCGTGAAGTGCCGGAGGGCGTGCAGGAGGCGATTGAGCGTCTGCGTCGTCAGATCGATGATGCGGAGGAGAAACTGGCGGGGTTCGAAAGGGATATTGAGGCGGCGAGAAACGAATACGCCCCGATTATCGAGCGCCTCAAGGAGATCGAGCGGGAGTAGGCGCCGCCCTGGCCCGCTTCGGTCTCATTTCTCCTGGTGGCGTTCGTTGCCGGGGGAGGTGGCACTGCCTGTCTGCAGGTGATTTCCTGCCGTGTTAGTCCCGGAACAGGGTGGGTAGCAGCAACTCCCACTGGGCGGGCCAGTCCTGGCCTGGACGGGCCTTGAAGCCCGAGCGGACAAACTGGGCAATTCGCCCCTCGACCACGGCCAGCAACAGATTGGCGGTGATGGTGGGCGTCGCCCGGGTGCGCAACCCTTCTTTCATTTCTGCGTCACGCAAGACCTGCTTCAACTGACTTTCCACCCGGTCGTAAAACTGCTGAATACGCTGGTGCAAGCGTTCGTTCTCGCCGGTCAGGGCATCGCCGGTCAACAAGCGGGTGATGCCCGGATTGCGTTCGGTGAATGCCAGCATCAGGGTCAGGATCTGCTCTACCTGGCTGGCGGCGCTGCCTTCCTCAGTAATCCGGTTGATGCGGGAAAAGATCGCTTCCTCGATAAACTGGATCAGCCCCTCGAACATCTTCGCCTTGCTGGGAAAATGTCGGTACAGCGCCGCCTCGGAGACGCCCACTTCCCGGGCTAGCCCGGCGGTGGTGATACGCCCTCCGGGAGCGGCCTCCAGCATGTGAGCAAGCGACTGCAGAATTTGCTCTTTGCGCGACGGTTTCTTTTCGGTCATGTAGCGTCGTTCCCGTATTTAAGCTGCAAGCGACAAGCTCCAAGCTGCAACGCGAGTGTGGCTAGAGGTATATCACATGCCATGCCCGCGCCCAATCTTCCGGGCCTGTTGTTGCGTTGTTATTGCGGTTGTAGCGGCTCTCTTGGCCTGGTTAAAACGGCAATCTCCTTTGCCGCGGAAAAAAGTGGCAAGCTTCAAACCTCAAGCTACAAGGGCGGTAGGACCTATTGGGTGCTGAGCCTCCCCGTGCCCGCGCCATTATCTTGAGGCGCGGGCAGGGAATCTGCTGAACAGAAATCCTGGTTCGCGTTGTCGCTTGGCGCTTGTGGCTGCTTTTAATGCTTGCTGATCAGCGTGCCGATCCCCTGATCGGTGAGAATTTCCAGCAGTACCGCGTGGGACACCCGACCATCAATGATATGCGCGGTATGTACGCCGTTTTCTACTGCTTCCAGGGCACAGCCGATCTTGGGCAGCATGCCGCCGTGAATGGTACCGTCCTGAATCAGTGCATTGACGCGCTCGGCGCTCAGGCCAGTCAACACCTTACCCTGCTTGTCTTTCAGGCCTGCCACATTGGTGAGCAGGATCAGTTTTTCTGCGCGCAGCACTTCAGCCACTTTGCCGGCCACCAGATCCGCATTGATGTTGTAGCTGATGCCATCGTCATCCACGCCGATGGGCGCGATCACGGGAATGAAATCACTGCCGGCAATCAGGTCGATGATGCGTGTGTCGATGCCCTGGACTTCGCCCACATGCCCGATGTCGATAATCTCCGAGGTCTGCAGGGCCGGGTCGTTTTCGTCGCGGCCCTTGAGCAGCATCTTGCGTGCCTTGATCAGTCGACCGTCCTTGCCGGTGAGGCCGATGGCCTGCCCCCCATTGTGCTGGATCAGATTGACGATGTCCTTGTTGACCAGGCCGCCGAGTACCATCTGCACCACATCCATGGTCTCCCGGTCGGTGACACGCATGCCCTGAACAAATGTGGATTCCTTGCCCAGCCGTTCCAGCAGGTCGCCTATCTGGGGGCCGCCGCCGTGAACGATCACGGGATTAATGCCCACCTGTTTCATCATCACGACGTCGCGGGCGAAGCTGTTTTTCAGCTCCTCGTTTTCCATGGCATTGCCGCCGTATTTGATGACGACGGTGCAGCCGGCGAAGCGCTGAATGTAGGGCAGCGCTTCGATCAGAATGCGGGCGGTATCATGGGCACTGTTGGCGTCCATTACTTCTCCTCGGGGTGGCAGGTGAGTGGCAAGTGACAAGTTGAAAGGTGCAAGGCGCTAGCAGGTTTCCGAGACTTCCATGCCGTGCCCGCGTGCCAGACCCAGTGAGCGCGGCTGCGGGTTTCATCATATGGCACTGCCACCGTCCGCGTTGAAACTTTCAACTTGTCACTTGCCACTCGTCTTTCACAATTCTATCTCAAAATGGCAGATTCAGGTTGCTGTCCACGGCCAGTAGGTGCTTGCGGAACTGCTCCTGAACCCGGGCGAGCGCCTCTTCGTCACGACCTTCAAAACGGGCCACCAGGGAAGGCGTGGTATTGGACGCGCGCACCAGGCCCCAACCGTCCGGGAAGTCCACCCGCAACCCGTCGATGGTGGTGGGGCGGCCGCCGGCAAACTGATCGGCACGGGCGCTCAGGGCATCGGCAAGCGCGAATTTGTTCTCTTCGCTCACATCAATATAGAGTGCCGGGGTGGTGAGGCCGGTTTTCAGGCCTTCGAAGACCTGAGCGGCACTGTCGTCCTGCAGCGAGAGAACCTCCAGCAGGCGGGCGCCGGCATAGAGGCCGTCGTCACAGCCAAACCAGCGATCCGCAAAGAAGATGTGGCCACTGATCTCGCCGGCGAGCAGGGCGCCGCTTTCCTTCATTTTGGCTTTGATCAGGGAGTGACCGGTCTTGTACATCATGGGACGGCCGCCACTCTTGCGGATAATGGCCGGCAGGGCACGGCTGCATTTCACATCAAACAGAATGTCGGCACCCGGGGTGCGGCCCAGCAGATCCCTGGCAAACAACATCAGCAGTCGATCTGGCCAGATGATTTCACCGCTGTTGGTGACCACGGCCACCCGGTCCGCATCACCATCGAAGGCCAGGCCCAGGTCCAGGTTTTCCTGCTTAACGATACGAATCAGGTCGGCCAGGTTATCCGGGTTGCCCGGGTCCGGTGCGTGGTTGGGGAAGTTGCCATCGATTTCCGTATACAGGGGGGTCACCTCGCAGCCGAGCTGCTGGAACAGCCGTGGCGCCAGTTCGCCGCCGGCGCCATTGCCACAGTCGATGGCGATCTTCAGTGGTCGGGCGAGCACGATATCGCCGACAACCTGGTCCAGATAGCGATCGCTGATATCTCGCTCTTCCTCTCGGCCCTTGCCTTCCGAGAAGGCCTTGTTGCGAATACGTTCCTGCAAGGCTGAGATGCGCTCACCATGCAGGGTGTCACCATTGATGACGATCTTGAGGCCGTTGTGAGTGGCCGGGTTGTGGCTGCCGGTGACCATGACACCACTACGGGTTTCCAAAATTTCGGTGGCGTAATAGAGCACCGGGGTCGGCACCAGCCCCAGGTTGATAACGTCACGGCCTGATTCCAGCAGGCCCTTGATCAGGGCGCGGCTCAGTTCCGGGCTGGACAAGCGTCCGTCACGGGCGACCAGCACAGCTTGCTGGCCCGCTTCGCCTGCTTCGGTGCCAATGGCCCGTCCGATCAGGTAGACCCCCTGGGCGGTGAGCGTGTCGGCGGCAACACCGCGAATATCGTAGGCACGAAAGATGCTGTCTGGCAGGCTTTCGCCCTGCTCCTCGTCGACCAGCAGAATGCCGTCGTCGTTGTTGTCTTCCACGACCAGGGCTTCAGACGGTTTGGCAGGCGAGGGCCTGGACTGTCCGTTGCGTTCGCGCAACTTGCTCGCCAGGCGTGCCTGGGCATCGTTGACGGTGGCAAAAAACGGGAAGTGGAATTGGTTGCGCGCGCTGACCCCGGGCTGGCGAGCCAGTTCATCGCAATAGCGAACCAGCTCGGCACAGTCCTGCTTCAGAAAACGGGTCAGCAGGCGGTTGACCAGCATGGCGCCGACCAGCAGCAGTACCAGGCCAAGACCAACGGCAGCCGCGCTGATGGTGAGCAGGTTGTTGCTTGTGGCAGGGGTGGTGAGCTGGACCTGGACGGCGCCCGCGCTGGCGTCGGCCCGGGCACCGTTCTGGCTGCCTGCTTGATCCACCAGTTTGGCTCCCGCATACGTCACCTGTAGCGAGCTGCCGCTGGGAGCAAGGTTCTGCAAATCGGCGGCGAGCGTTCCCAGGGATACCTCGAGCAGCAGGGCGCCGCTCTGGTTCGGTGTGGCCCGGGCCAGGATCAGTGTGGGGGGGTGGCCGGCCATCATCACCGGGCCGGGGGATTGTCCCAGGCGGACTTCCTTGAGCAATTCCTGGGCAGTGTAACTGAGATTGTCGGTGTTAGCCCCGCGACGGGGAACCAGTGTCACGCTGGCATCGGGCAGCCATTGATGTTGCCGGCCGTTGAACTCGACCTCCGCGCGGGTGGACAGTGCCTGTGCCACATCGCTGCGCGTGGCAAGCAGTTCGAGTTGCTGCTGGAGCTGCTCAACCTGGCGCACGCCAACGTTGGCAATAGCGTGGGCAAGGCGGTCAGCGTGCTGTTGTTGGTGGGCTGCTTCCGCTATCTGTGTCTGATAGTAGTAGGTGCCGCCGCCGGCCAGCAGGACGGCGACAAAGGCGGCGACCAGCAGTGGTGCCAGCGGTTTGAAGGCGTTGCCGCTGTGATTTTTATTGTTTTTCTTGTTCCCCATATCCCCTCCGGAGTCTGCTTAGTGGCGGCCACTATGGCCGAAGCCGCCGCTGCCCCGCTCACTGTCAGAGAAACTCTCTACCTGTTCCAGCGCGACTTGCATGACCGGGACGATGACCAGCTGAGCGATGCGTTCGCCGGGTTCCACGGTGAAGGGCTGGTTGCCACGGTTCCAGCAGGACACCATCAATTCACCCTGGTAGTCGGAGTCGATCAGACCCACCAGGTTGCCCAGCACAATGCCATGCTTGTGGCCCAGCCCGGAGCGGGGAAGGATCATGCCGGCATAGCCCGGGTCGCTGATATGGATAGCCATGCCGGTGGGGAGCAGCTCGGTCTGTCCGGGTTCCAGGGTCAAGGGTTGCTTGACCATGGCGCGAAGATCCAGCCCGGCGGAGCCATCGGTGGCGTAGTGGGGCAGGGGGATGCTATCGCCCAGCCGGGGGTCGAGAACGCGGTATTGCAGTTTCATGGTTGTCCTTTCAGTCAGGCATCACGTGGGCATGGCACAGGGGGCTGTGTCATGCCGGATCAATCTTTATACCGTATTGCGATCAGTTCGATGAGCTGCTTGGCGATTTGTGCCTTGGAGGCCAGCGGCAAGACCTTGTGGCCGCCGGGCCAGATGACGGTCAGGGCGTTGTTGTCGCTGTTGAAGCCCACGTTGGTGCCGGAGACGTCATTGGTGGCGATCATGTCCAGCTTCTTGTTGACCAGCTTGCCCTGGGCATAGGCCATCACATCCCGGGTTTCCGCCGCGAAGCCGACCGTGAAGGGGCGTTTGTCGTGTTCGGCTACGGAGGCGACGATGTCCGGGTTCTTCACCAGGGTGAGATGGATCTCCTCGGTGGACTTCTTGATCTTGTGGTCGGCGGTCACGGTGGGGCGGTAGTCGGCGACGGCGGCAGTGGCGATGAACACATCGCAGCCCTCCTCGACGACTTGCATGCAGGCGTCATACATGTCGACGGCGCGGGTCACGTCCACCCGGTCCACCCGGGAGGGGGTGGGCAGATTCACCGGCCCGGCGATCAGGGTTACGCGGGCGCCGGCTTCAGCGGCGGCCTCGGCCAGGGCGAAGCCCATCTTGCCAGAGCTCTTGTTGGTGATGTAGCGCACCGGGTCGATGGCCTCACGGGTGGGGCCGGCAGTGATCACCACGTGTTTGCCGGTGAGTAACTGGTAATCGAACACCTCCGCCGCTTGCTGGATGATGTCCATGGGCTCCAGCATGCGTCCGGCGCCCACTTCACCGCAGGCCTGGCTGCCACTGCCGGGGCCGAAAACGTGAATCCCCTTTTCCTGCAGGATCAGCAGATTCTTCTGGGTACTGGTATCGGCCCACATCTGTTGGTTCATGGCCGGTGCGATGGCAATGGGGGCGCCGGTGGCCAGACACAGGGTGGTGAGCAGATCGTTGCCGTGGCCATGGGCGAGCCGGGCCATGAAGTTGGCAGACGCCGGTGCAATCAGTACCAGGTCCGCCCACCGGGCCAGTTCGATATGCCCCATGGCCGCTTCCGCGGTGGGGTCCAGCAGGGTGGTATGGACGGGGTGCCCGGACAGGGCCTGCATGGTCAGTGGGGTAATGAACTCGCAGGCTCCCTGGGTCATCACTACCCGAACCTGTGCGCCTGCGTCCTGTAATCGACGGACCAGGTCGGCGGCTTTATAGGCGGCAATCCCGCCCGTGACTCCCAGAAGGATGCGTTTGTTCATCAGACGATGCATGACGAAATCCTGCGTAGCGATAGCGACGGCGGTGGCTTACAGCAGCAAGGGCGGATCACCGGTGCCGTGGAAGCCGGAACCCTGCTATTACGTAGGCTGCATAGGGTAGCACTAAGGTATGAACCCTGCCCACTTCACAATGATATGGAATATCAAGACGTTACAGGGGGATGGAGCGGCGATGGCAATCACGGACTGGCCCACGGAGGAACGGCCCCGGGAAAAGCTGCTGGCACGGGGCGCGGAATCACTCAGTGATGCGGAGTTGCTGGCGATCTTTTTGCGAACCGGACAGCAGGGCATGACTGCGGTGGATCTGGCCCGGCAGCAGCTGGCGGCGGGAGGCGGATTGCGGGCCATGCTTGATGGCAGCCCGGAAAAAATGGCGCGTCTGCCGGGGATGGGAACGGCGCGACGGGCGCTGCTGCTGGCGGCGCTGGAGCTGGGCCGTCGTTACCTGGCCGAGCCCCTGGAGCGGGGGCGGCCACTGGATACGCCGGACAAGGCGGGTCAATGGCTCACCGCCCGCCTGCGAGGACTGCCCCATGAGGTGTTTGCCTGTCTGTTCCTGGACAACAAGCACCGGCTGATCCGTTACGAGCAACTGTTCCAGGGCACCATCGACGCGGCAGCGGTTTACCCACGGGAGGTAGTGCGTCGGGCCATGGAGCATAATGCCGCTGCGGTGATTCTCGCCCATAATCACCCTTCCGGGGTGGCCGAGCCGAGTCAGTCCGACCATGCCATTACCCGACGATTGGTGGAGGCGTTGGGGTTGATGGATATCCGGGTGCTGGATCACCTGGTGATTGGTGATGGCGGTTGGGTATCCCTGGCCTCGCGGGGGGCGTTGTGACCGGGTAGCGGGCTGGCCTGCGGTAAGTCCCTGAATCCTGGCCTCTCAGGGCGAATATCCAAGATTTCGCTTGAAACTTGACCGCCGGGTTGGTATAAAACGCGCCTTTTCCGGGGCTCTACCGTCCCCCGCAAGAAGATTTACGGAGCAATACAATGTCCAAGGTTTGCCAGGTGACCGGTAAGCGCCCTGTAACGGGCAACAACGTTTCTCACTCGAACATCAAGACCAAGCGTCGTTTCGAGCCGAATCTGCACCACCATCGTTTCTGGGTTGAGTCCGAGAAGCGCTTTGTGCGTCTGCGCGTCAGCTCCAAGGGTATGCGCATCATCGACAAGAAGGGTATCGATTCCGTTCTGGCGGAAATCCGTTCCCGTGGCGAGCGTGTTTAAGGCTAATTAAGGAGTTAACCCATGGCCGGTCCTATTCGTGAAAAAATCCGCCTGGTGTCCTCTGCTGGCACGGGCCATTTCTACACCACTACCAAGAACAAGCGTCTACATCCCGAAAAGATGGAAACCAAGAAGTATGATCCGGGTGTGCGCAAGCACGTGGCCTACAAGGAAGCGAAGATCAAATAAGGATCTTTTGCTGCCTGCCTGGCATCGGACATAAAAAAGCCCGGGATTTTCCCGGGTTTTTTTATGTCCGCACTTTTAGAATTGTTTAAGCAATTCATGGATGGGTCAGCATCTTGATATCACAAAGCGACATCCCTGTCTGCTAACTAAATGCAATTCTGTGCTTTTAAAACGCCGTTCGTCACTTCTCAGGCCCGAATGGAATGTTGTGGTGCATGGGTGGGGTACGCCGGTGCTATGTTTACAGATAGAGGCATATCGCAACAAAACGCTACGAGTCGGAAGTTGTGATGCACTTCACGGATGCATAGCATCCATAATCAAGTTCACTTTTTCGCATATGCATTCACGTAAACTTCACATCAAGGCACGTGCAACGGAGAGCACTATGAGTACCTTTAAAGCCATGTTCGATTTGTTGATGATCCGCCTTTTCACCCAACTGCCGGGGCGTGCACGTAACCAGCGTGGCGCCAGTGCACTGGAATACATCGTTCTGGCAGCCGCCCTGATTATTATCATCGGTGTGCTGGCGACCAATGATGGTGTCCAGAATGCAATCAATACCGCCTTCACCGACCTCTTTTCTGACGCTTCTGACACCACTGGCGGTTAAGCCGCTTCAAGCGGATGTGTGCTGATGATGCAAATGCGCAGGAAAGCGATAGGGGCGGTCGCACTGGAATTCCTGATGCTGTTCCCCTTCGTCGTTGCCATGCTCTACGGAGCAGCGGTTTACGGCCTGACCTTCTTTGCCCAGTACCGCATGCAGGATGCGGTGGATACGGCCGTATCCACCGCCTTGTATATTGATCGCTCGGAAAACCAGAGTAGCGACTTGAGCACGGCAGTGCCGCAGCGGGCGAATAATGCCCTGGCCGGCCTGGTGGCCCAATTGCCGCAAAACCTGAGAGAGAATCTGAATACGGCTTCCGCCTGCGGGCTGGAAACCATCGCCGGGGGGGTAGAAGTGCTTCGCTGCAGTCTGGTATACCCCAACTATCAAGCCAACCCGATTGTACCCGTACTGAGCTTCGGCATGCTGGGAGATTTTCCTCCCTTGCCGGCGCAGCTGAATGTGGACGCACGGGCGGCGTTTTGATGTGAGCCGACAAGGCAAAAGAACAACCCTTTGACACGGATGTTCCGGAGAGAACATGGGATCAAGACTGCTCTACATGCTGCCGGCACTGGTGGTGGCATTGGTCGCGCTGATACTGGCGCTGGTGGGACTAAGTCGCGACCCGGCTCCAGCGCTGGTCGTGCAAGACGAGACTGCCGCCGACCAGACCAGAGAAAAAGAAGCGCCCAGTTATCGCTACTGGGTGGTCACAGAAAGCCTCAATGTGGGCGACACCCTGGATGAAGAAGTGTTGGCGGTGGTGGCATCGCCGGCGCCGATCCCCAATGTGCTGACTGCCGACGAAAAGGTGGCCGGCAAGGAACTCCGCCAATATGCCCGTCCGGGCGAACTGCTTTCCCGCAACCATCTTGAACCTGGTGGCACGTTGCCCAGTACCCTGCCGGCCGGGTTCCGGGCGGTGGCTGTGGAAGTGGATGATGTGACCATGGCCGGGGGCTTGCTTCAGCCCGGGGACCTGGTTGATGTGGTGGCATCCTTCCGCGATTCAGAGAAGGATGACCCCGCAGCCATGATCCTGCTGCGCAATCTTCAGGTGCTGGCGGTGAAGGGGGCCATGGCGGCAGCCAGCAATGATCAGGACCGGGAAAGTCAGCGCCGCAATAAAACCGTGGTGCTGGCGTTGCCCAAAGACAAGGTTGCCACACTGTTGTTGGCGGCCGAGGAAGGCACCCTGCGCCTGGCGGTGGTCGCCAGCGAGGACAAGGCCGCGGATGATAGCGGCGACAAGAAGAGTAAACCGGTTTACTACAAGGATCTGTTCCCGGCGGCACGCGCTCCGGCACCACGGGCGACACCGGGCCAGAAAGTGGAAGTGTATGAGGGATCAGACTCAAGGAGCACCTATGTGCGTTAAGGGGTTGTGGAAGAGGTCAGCTGCGTGTCTGGCCCTGTGGTTCTCCCTGTCGCTTGCCATGGTGGCGCAGGCTGAGACGCTACAGGGGACCATGCGGGTAGCACCCGGTGACCAGAAAGTCCTGAATTTCCCGGAAGCCGTGGCCAAGGTCGCCACATCGGACCCGAAGGTGGCTGCACTGACCGTGACGGGCAGCGCGGAGCTGCTGCTTACGGCAAAAGCCGAGGGGTCGGCGGTGATTTCGGTCTGGCTGCGTGGTGATGCCAAGCCATTGCGCAGTACCGTGGTGGTGGCAACCACTCTGGGCTCTGCCCTGCCATTCGGCACCCAGGTGCAGACCGATATTCGTGTTCTGGAAGTGAGCCGTTCGGAGCTCAATCAGTTGGGTATGAGCTACAGCAATGTGTTTGATGGCGGTAACTCCGGAGCGGGTATTGCCACGCCGGGGACCGGCTTCCAGGTGCCCGGGCTGGCGCCCGCCCCGCTGAATGCGGAAGGCTTCAATCTGTTTGGCTTTGGCCCCAATTCGGTACTGGCCATCAATGCCCTGGAGGCCGGCGGGTTTGCCTACACGTTGGCAGAGCCGTCCCTGACCAGTCTCTCCGGCCAGAGCGCCAGCTTCCTGTCCGGGGGCGAGTTCCCGGTACCGATTCGCAGTGACAACACGGGTATTCAGATCGAGTTCAAGGAATTCGGTATTGGTCTGAGCCTGACCCCCACCGTCATCGACAAGAGCCAGATCATTCTCAAGGTGGCGCCGGAGGTGTCCGAGCTGGACTTCTCCGCGGGTGTCGAGACCGGTGGCGTGGCGGTACCGGGTTTGCGGGTCCGTCGTGCCGAAACCACCGTGTCTCTGGCCCCGGGAGAGACCTTTATCATCAGTGGTCTGGTCAGCCGAAACACCATCAACAACAGTGATCGTCTGCCGGGTATTGGCAATATTCCCGTGCTGGGAGCGTTCTTCCGTTCCTCCCGGATCGAGAAAAGCGACAAGGAACTGGTCATGGTTGTCACGCCGCATCTGGTGACGCCGCAGCAAAGCACGGAGCCGCCGGTGACCTTGCCGGGAGCGGGTTACCACAGCAGCAGCATGGGGTGGCTGGATATGGCCACGGAAAGCCGCCGCGGTTCCCAGCCCATCCGTCACGGTCTGAGCTGGTGATGCTATGAGTGATCATGACATTGTTCTGTCAGTCGTCGACGACGACGGCATTGAGGCCTGGCTGGAACGGGTGGTGGATGACCCCTTTCGCCTTGAGCAGGTCAGCCGCACGGACCTGACCCGGGTGCTACGTCTGCTGGAAGCCACCACGGCCCATGTGGTGATGGTGGAAATTTCCGAAGCCGATATGGATCAGTCCCTGGCGATCATCACGGCGCTGACCAGCGCTCGCCCCTGGGTGACGGTGATTACCGTTTGTGCTCGCGCCAATCAGGAGCTGCTGCTGCAGTCCATGCGCGCCGGCGCCCGGGATTGTTTCGTGGCCGGCAGCGAAGCGGGCGATGTCCGTGATCGTCTGCGCCGTCATCAATTACTGCGTGTCGGGCATTACGAAGACCAGGCGCGTTCAGCCACAAACAATCTGACCTTGGTGGCGGCGGCCAGCCCCACCGTGGACACCCGGTTTCTCGCCCAGAATGTGGCGCTGGGGCTGAATCGCCTGTACCCGAACGAACGTTGCCTGGCTATCGATACCCAGCCTGCCGAACGCGGCATTTTCTATCTGGATGTGCATAACGAGTACACCCTGGAAAACCTGCTGGCGAGCCCGGAAACCCTGGATGAGACCCTGATCGGTACGGCTCTGGAAGAGTATCGGCCGGGGCTGCGTTTGCTGGCGGGTGGTGTTGATAGCCGTGATCTCGAAGGGGATCGCAGTGCGGATCTGTTTATTGCCCTCAACCACCTGATGCAAATGTTCGACCGTATCGTCATCAATGTGGGAACCCTGGAAAGTCGGCACTGGGTGCGGGCCCTGGGCATTCATGCCAGGCACCTGCTGATTACCATGCAGCCACTGGTGGATCAGGCCCATGCGGTACGAACCCTCGGCAACGAATGGCGCTCGCATCTGGGACGCGATAGCCAGGTGCATCTGGTGGTAGATGGAATGGATAGCAAGGTGCCACCGGGGCTGGATGAACTGGCGGAAACCGCTGGTATCAACCTGTTGGGTGGCTTGCCCATGGACTGGCGACATCGTCTGACCGCCATGAACAGTGGGTTGCCGATTCAGGAACAGGCACCGCGTTGTCGTTACAGTCGCAGTCTGCAGGTCATGATGCAGAAACTGGAATCCCAGCAGGGTGAGGTCACTGGCAGCGAGAGCTGGTGGCAGCGGCTGCGTAGCAACGTTTAGCAGGAGCGCATGTGGCGGGACGGATCGACGCGGAATACCAGCAACTCAAGGATCGCACTCATCGCTGGGTGGTGGAGCGTCTGGACGAGGAAGGGGTCGAGGTAGGCACTGCCAGCCGCGAGCAGCTCTCCGATTTTGTCCGTACGGCAGTGGGGCAGCATATTGCCCTCAACCGGGTGCCCTTATCCACCCAGGACCTGAATCAGCTGGCTCGCGATACGCTGGATGAAGTTACCGGGTTTGGCCCTCTGGAGCCGCTTCTGGCGGATCCTCGCATCAACGATATTCTGGTGAATGGGCCGGATAACGTGTTCATCGAAGTGTCAGGCGTACTACAGAAAGCGTCAGTGCGTTTCATCAACGACGACCACGTGGTGCGGGTCATTCGTCGCATGCTGGCGCCGCTGGGGCGGCGGCTGGACGAGTCCAGCCCCATGGTGGATGCCCGTTTGCCTGACGGTTCGCGGGTCAATGCGATCATTCCACCGCTGGCACTCGATGGCCCCAGTATCAGTATTCGTAAGTTCACCCGTAATCACTTGACCGCTCAGGAATTGATTGCCAGTGGTTCGCTGACCGAAGCCTGCCTGGATATCATGGTCAAGGCGGTGGAGTCCCGACGCAATATCATTATCAGTGGCGGTACCGGTACCGGTAAAACAACCATGCTGAACCTGATCAGTCAGTATATTCCGCGCCAGGAGCGGATTCTGACCATCGAGGATTCCGCGGAACTGGTATTGAATCATCCCCATGTGGTGCGCCTGGAAACCCGTCCGGCCAATACCGAAGGTCGTGGCCGTATCAGTGCCCGTGAGCTGGTGATCAACGCATTACGGATGCGTCCGGACCGGATCATCCTTGGCGAGGTGCGGTCCAACGAAATCATCGAACTCCTTCAGGCCATGAACACCGGCCACGAAGGCTCCATGAGCACCATCCACGCCAACAGCACCCGAGATGCTCTGGTGCGGATTGAAACCTTGCTGGCGGTGAGCGGCTATGAGGCCAGTGAAACCGCCATCGGCCGTCTGATCGGCTCGGCGCTGGATATCATCATTCAGCTGGAAAGAACCTCTGATGGTCGCCGTCGGGTCAGTGAGGTAGTGGCGCTGACACCCACGGACGGGGATCTCTATCACATGGATTATCTGTACCGGAGCCAGACATGAATGCGGTAGAGCTGCTGGGAATGGCGCAGATGCTCGGCATCATTGCCGTGCTGACGGTGCTCATGCAGCTCGCCTGGTTCCGCTATCGCCAGCGTAGCCTGCTTACCGATCGTGTTCGCCAGCGCTTGCAGCAGCGTGGTGATGTGGGTGTTGAGCAGAGCCAGTCCCGGGTGGTGGCCACTCCTCTGGAGCGGCTGCTGTTGCGCGCGGATATCCGCATGTCCCGAATGCAGTTGAGTCTGCTCGGCGTGGTGGTGTTCCTGCTGGTTATCATGGTGCTGGTGTCTTCCGGTCCCATTGCCGCCATCGTCGTACTGGCACTGGTGGCGGCCAGTTTGTGGCTGTATTGGCGGTTTCGTTTTCAGCAGCAGCGGCGGATGATTTTTGAGAGTTTGCCGGGGATCATGGAGTCGACCCTGCGCTACATGAATGCGGGCCGTTCTCTGGAGGCATCCCTGCTGGAATCATTCCGGGATGCGCCGCCTGTATTTTCTTCCCTGACCTTCCGGCTGCGCAGTGCGATTGAAGCGGGCCGTGATTACACGGGGCTGTTCGAAGATTTTTCACGACTCTACAAGGTGTCATCCCTGGTGTTGGTCTCCATTGCCTTGCGGACATCAGCCCGGTTTGGTTCGTCCATCCGGCCGGTGCTGGAGCAGGTGGCGTCGTCGTTGCGCTCCCAACAGGAACTGCGGCGGGAGTTTCTCGCCTCAACGGCCGAGACGCGTTTTACCGCCGGCGCCTTTACTCTGCTGCCGCTGGGTATGGCGGCCTACATGATGCTGATCAACGAGAACTATGCCGAGGTATTGCTGAATACCGATAGTGGCCACACCATGCTGATCATCGCGGGGATTCTGCAAGGCCTTGGGGTGGTCGTGATCTGGCGGATGATTCAGGGGGTCGGCCGTGAATAATGCCCTGCTGATCTCCGCGATCCTGTTGGCCATCCTGTCTGTCTGGCTGATGTTCAAAACCCGTGACTGGGCGGTGAAGGCCAGGATCAGCCAGCGTTTGCGAGATTCCGGAAACCATCGTGAAAGTGAAGAAGGCGGTTTCTGGTTGTGGGAGTTATCCAGCGCGCTCACTGAATCGTCGCTGGCAGCGGGAGATTATCAGGAAATACGTCAGGCCTTGTCAGGGATGGGCAAGGGCCGTGAGCAGTCTCAGGTGATCTACCTGCTGGCATGCTGGGTATTGCCAGCACTGGTAGCCCTGGTCGGGTTTCTGGTCTTCGGCTTGCTGGGCGGCCTGTTGGCCTCGGCGCTGGGTTTTATTGTGCCGCGTCGGGTGATTCGCAGCATGGGGGCCCAGGCTGAGTTGCGTCAGAATCTGGAGGCCGTGGAGCTCTGCCACATGACCCGGATGTTGATGGAGGCCGGCCTGTCCCTGGAGCGGGTGTTGCGCATTATCGGTCGCCAGGGGCGGCCATTGTTGCCGATTCTGATTACCCGCATTGACCGTTTCAATCGCCTGATGAAATCCGGGGCAGAACGGACCCAGGCGCTTGACGAACTGGGTGACAACAAGCGTATTCCGGTGCTGCGCAGCTACGTGGTGTTGATGAAACAGAGTAGCCAGCTCGGGGCAGGGGTGTCCGCCAGTCTTGACCAGATTATTGAAGAAGCCCAGAACGTGGAACGTAACCGCATCCGTGAGGAAACCAACCGGATTGGCGCCAAGATGACAGTGGTGATGATGGCATTCATGTTGCCGGCACTGTTCATCCTGATCGGTGGTCCGGCGGTGATTTCCATCGCCGATGCATTGGCTCGATAACAAAGGGAGTAACAACATGCGTGGCATGGTTTGGGGAGCACTGGTACTGCTGGCGGGCTGCGCCCATCAGTCGGCACCGCAGTCGGCCCCCGGCACAGTGGATGTATCAGCAATTGCCTGCAAGGACGCACTGCAACCAGAGCAGCGTGTGGATCTGGAAATGGTCGATACCCTGATGGCCAAGGGGCGGAATTATGCTGCCCTGGCACAGCTGGAAAGCAAGCCCATGAACGCCATTGATCATTGGCTGCGTTATGGCCAATTGTTGGCGGCATCGGGCAAGCTGGATCAGGCGGAGCAGGTTTACCGGGCCATGGCCAATCGTTGCGAAGATGGACGTACTCGTCACGGCCTGGGCATGGTATTGCTAAAGCGTCACGAGGTGATGTCGGCACTTGCGCATCTGGAAGCGGCACGGAATCTGTCACCGGCAACACCCCAGGTCAGAAATGACTACGGCTATGCACTGATGCTGGTAGGGCGCTATGAGGATGCCGCTTTTGAGTTGCGGACTGCCCTGGAGCTGGCCAACGGGAAGGGGCCGGTCCGTCAGAATCTGGCGGTGGCTTATCTGTTAACCGATGACGGCGACGGGCTGAAAGCATTACAGTCCAATTATGGTTTTTCGGCGGAAGAAATGGCCTATGCCGAGAAGCTCAGTGAGCAATTCGGGAGGACCCGAAAATGAAGCGATTTGCATTGTTGTTGATGTTGCCGGGCATGGTGTTGGCGGAAGCGCCGCAATCCGGTTATGCCTTTGGTGTGTCAGGGCAGGTGGTCAATAACGCCTCGGAAACCGTGACAGACTGGCTGCTGGATCAGCAGCGGGATTCCCGCCCTGCGCAGCAGAGTGAGCTGGCGGCGCCGCTTTATGTGGATACTCAGCGTCGTCTGGCAGATTCCTTCCGTACCGCGATTCCGGAAAGCTTCGGTGAACAGACCCGGGACGCCAATTAATCGTTTCCGGCAACGTGGGGCCCTGTCGATCATTACCCCACTGTTGCTGTTGATCGTCATTACCCTCACGGTCATGGCGTTGGATGGCGCACGCCTATACAGTCTGCGCAGCGACATGCAGTCGCAGGTGAATGTGGCCGCCCAGGCGGCGGCGGGTGAGGCCCAGTCCTGTGGCGGTGAGGCTCCCAGTTCGGCCATCGTGAGTCAGCGTGCTTTGGCAGCAGCAACGGCCCAGGGTTTTCAGGGGAGCGCCGCAGATCTGCAGGTGCAACTCGGTCTGATTGAAGACGATGATGGCGATGATGTGGTGTCTTTCCAGCCGGTCAATCTGATTGAAGAAAGCAATGCGGTTCTGGTGAGCTATACCCGCACTGAGCCAATTTCCATGCTGCTCCCCCAGTCCGTCTTTGGCGGTATTGATATTTCGGTTAATGCGGCAGTCCGCCGCCAAGCGGTGGCAACGATCAGTGCTGCCGGTGGCACGGCGGGTGTCGGTGGCGACGCCACACTGCTGGGTAGCCTTCTCGGGGTGGTGCTCAGCCAGCCCGGTTTCGGTCTGGACCCGACAGATCTCAACAGTCTCGAAAATGCCACGGTACAGCTTGGAGACTTGCTCACGTCAGCAGGGGTGAATGATGTGGTGGATCTGTTGCCGCTAGAAGCCTCAACGCTGGCAGAGGCATTACGTGATGTTGGCGAATTAACCGCCCCTGTTGCGGATATGCTGGATGACCTGGTCGCAGCGCAGGGAATTGAGACGGTCAAGGTAGGTGACGTCATTGATGTGGTGGAAAACACGGCGGTGCCGGAATCCAGCGAATTCCCTGTTTATGATCTGGTCATCAGTCTGGTGCTCAACCTGGCCAAGCAACAGCAAGCGGGGGAGGGAGGCGTTCTGTCTCTCCCTCTTACCATTAATGATCTTTCCATTCCTCTTGTGGCCAACATCACGGCTGTGGATCTGGGCTTGAATGTGGGTGAGCCTCCCACCGTGGCAGTCGGCCCGGCGCGACAGGATGCGGATGGTGCATGGGTGACAACGTTTTATGCTCCCGATCTCACCCTGCAGTTATCTGCCCAGGCAGAACTCTTGCCTTTCAGTCTGTTGGGCCTTCTGGAGTTTTCTCTGGCGGATCTGACCATCCCCCTTGCCGTGCATGCCGGTGGGGGAAAGGGGCAGCTCGTCTCGGCAGATTGCGCGAGAGGCACCAATAATTCCGTGGAGTTTGGCGTGCACCTGGAGCGCAACGTGGCGCGGATCGTTACCGGGTCGCTCACCTCCGAAGGGGAGTTGCAGGAGGAGCCTCTGGACGCCACGGTAGGGCGCCTCTCATTGCTGTTTGGCGCGCTTTCCGTGGACGGCATTCTGTATCTTAATGCGGAAGTGGATGGTGAGGTGCCGGGTGTCGAGGAAACGGTGATCATGGATCCACGTTACGATCTGTACTGTGACCCTGTAGAAGGCTGTGACAGTGTGCAGCATAGTGATTTGGGCGATGGTGTGTCCGGTCTGGATCTGGACGTGGAAGTGAATAATGCCGAGTTGTTGAAGAGCAGCTTCGGAGGTATTTCTCTGGATCCCGCACTGAACCTCATATTGGACCCGGTCCTGGATTTACTCGATAGCGTGGTCTCGAGTCTTGGAGAGGCACTGATTAACCCGCTATTAAAGACGCTGGGGGTTGGGCTCGGTGGTATGAGTGTGAACGTGAGCGCGGCCAACCAGGATGGTGTGCAATTGCTCGAGAACGTGACGGTGGAGGCATCTGGGCAGTAGTCCTGCTAGTCTCTCGAGGCTGATAACTCAGGGAAAGGCGTATGGGGCCGACGGGATATGCCCGTGAGAGGTTTCGCATGCTGCGTGACGACGCCAGCCTTTATCTCCTGATCGTTTCCTATATTGCGTTTGCCTGGGGGGCTGCAGTCTGGGGAGGCGTGGCCGACCGCTTTTCCATTCTGGTTTACCCCCGCACCACCATGGCGATTACCGCCGCTTTTGTGGGTGGTGCGTTTGTGTTCTACAGCCTGTGGGTCATGATCCGGCTGAAGCCGCCGTCTCCGCTGATCCATATCCAGCACGGCATTCGTGACTGGGTTGTTGGCCGCCAATGCCTGGCGGGCATCGCCCTGATTCTGGCCTTTTCCCTTTTCCTTTCGGCAGTGTCATCTTTCAAGACACTGATTCCCGCGTTCCAGCCGTTTTCCTGGGACTTGCGCTTTGCGCGTCTGGATATGCTCATCCATGGCGGCAGACATCCGTGGGAATGGCTCCAACCTGTGCTGGGCTATCCGTGGATCACCAAGTTGATCAACCTGATTTACAGTTTGTGGTTGCTGGTCATGTTCGCGGCGTTTTTCTGGCAAATCTTTGCAACGCGTCGGCCGCTGTTAAGAAAAACCTTTCTGGTCTCTTTTGTTTTGTGCTGGTGGCTCAATGGTTCGGTGCTGGCTGTGCTGTTGTCTTCGGCGGGGCCCTGTTTCTGGGGCGGCCTTTATGCAGGGGCAGATCCTTATGCGCCGCTGATGCAATATCTGCTGCAAACCCATGAGCAGATCGGTCTGCAGGCTATACCGATACAGCAATGGCTCTGGGACTATTACCGTCGGGATGCGCTGGGAGTGGGGGCCGGTATTTCCGCCATGCCCAGCATGCATGTCTCTGTGGCCTGGCTGATCTTCCTGCTGGCCAGGCGCCATAGTCGCTGGTTAGCCTGCCTGACCGGCCTTTATGCCCTCATGATTTTGCTGGGATCGGTACATCTGGGCTGGCATTACGCAGTAGATGGGTATTTGTCGATACTCACTACAACCGGGATCTGGCTGAGCGTGGCGGCAGGCTATGGGAAAGATCGTGCGTATCCTCAGGAAAGAGTGTCTGATCCGGGTTAATGCCTTCTGGTGGGGTCTCTTGAGGAGCTCACTGTAATGCCGATAGCTGCTATCCGGTATTGGTTTGCTCAAGACCGGTTGTGGCTGGCACAAAAAAGGCCGCGAGGTGCGGCCTTTTCAGGAGTGTCAGGACGGAGCCTGATATCACATCAGTGCGCCATGCTGGCCAGCCGGTAGCGGGTTAGTTGGTCAGCAAACTCTTGCAGCGCCGCAATGCCGGATTCCCGAGCGTCCTGATACCACTGCTCCAGGGCTTCCACCATTTCCGCAGAGTTGCGGCTGGTCTGGGACCAGATGTCCTGCAGGCGCAGGCGGAACTGGTAGATGGCATCCAGGGTTTCGTTGGTTTCCGTCAGTGTCTGCAGACGCTTTTTCTGCCCGGGCTTGATCAGGCTGATGTCGCGATGAAACAGGGCGTGGGCACGGGCATACAAGTCGCGGGTAGCGTCGCAGGCGCGGGCCTGTTCCTGCTTGAAGACCGGCACGATGACGGTTTTACGATAGTTGGCCATGACCTGGAAACGGTGCTGCATGATGCCGCGCAGGGCATCCAGATCCACCTTGCCGGCGCTTTTTTCGAAGGCCGGTTTGGGGGCCACTTTCTTTACTTTGGCCAACTTGAGCATTTCAAACAGGCGAATCCAGGCCCAGCCCATGTCGAACTCGAAACGACGTACGGACAACTTCGCAGAATTGGGATAGGTGTGGTGATTGTTGTGCAGCTCTTCCCCGCCAATCAGGATGCCCCAGGGGGAGATGTTGCGTGAGGCGTCTGCGCACTCGAAGTTGCGGTAACCCCAGTAATGACCGATGCCATTGATCACGCCCGCCGCAAATACCGGAATCCACATCATCTGCACGGCCCACACGGTGATACCGGCGGCACCGAACAACAGCAGGTCAATGACGGCCATAAGGGCAACCCCGCCCATGGGAAAGCGGGAGTAGACGTTACGCTCGATCCAGTCGTTCGGGCAGCCGGCCCCGTATTTCTTCAGGGTATCCTGATTTTCTGCTTCTTCACGATACAGCTCCGCGCCTTCGCGCAGCACTTTCTTGATGCCTTTCACCTGGGGGCTGTGCGGATCGTCGGCGGTTTCGCACTTGGCGTGGTGCTTACGGTGAATGGCGGTCCACTCCAGGGTGTTCTGGCCGGTGGTCAGCCACAGCCAAAGACGGAAAAAATGCTGCAGCACCGGGTGCAGGTCCAGGGCCCGGTGAGCGGAATAGCGATGCAGGTAGACGGTGACGCTGACGATGGTCACGTGGGTCATGGCCAGGGTGATCAGGATCAGGGCACCCAGGCTGGGGGCCAACAGGCCGTTGCTCAGAAAGTTCAGCATGTAAGTCGCACAATGTAAAAACGGAGTCGCTATTGTGCCCTAGCCGGGATGACGGGCAGAAGACACGGGATAGGTCAAATTCGGACTTTCGGGTCAGGAGTTGGCCGAGGGCGGATAAACGGTAGGCAAGCAATGGCGCCCGCCGCGCAGCGCCGGATGCTGGTCGGCTGTCTCAGTGCGAGGAACGTTCCAGCAGCAAGTGCCCATGGGGGTCTACGTGCGCTTGCCAGCCAGGCGCCAGCCAGGTGGTGCCGACGGCTTCGGCAATCAGTGCCGGGCCATCCAGGACCTGTCCGGCGCCCAGGTTGTCCCGCTCATAGATGGCCACGTCGGGAGGGATCCCGGGCAGTTGGCTATGGCGCTTCGCCATGCCGTTGCCGGGCAGAACCTGAGGCAGTGAGGGGGGCACATGGGCGGCCTGGCTTTGCACCCGGACGTTGACTTGCCTGACAGGCAGGGCCAGGCGGTGGCCGAAGCGTTGCTCATGGGCCTGGTGAAACAGCGCCTCCCGGTCACTGACATCCTCTCGCCAGGGGATCTGCAGCACCGAGGATTGCCCTTGGTAGCACATGTCCAGGAAGACCTGGTGACGGATATCGCCGGGCTGAACGCCTTCACGAATCAGTTCCTCCGTGCCCTGTTGCTTGAGTATGCGGAGCGTCTCGTCCAGTGCGCCCGCGTCGGGTGTCTCGGGTAATGCCTGCAGCTGTTCCCGCTTGCGCGGGGCATAGACCAGGCCTTCGGCGGAGAGAACGCCGGCACGGCGCGGCACCAGTGCCTGATGCATGCCAAGATTGTCCGCCAGGGCACAGACATGCAGGCCTCCGGCGCCGCCAAAGCTGACCAGAGTGAAATGCGCCGGATCGAACCCTCGCTGGATAGAAATGACCCGCAGGGCCTGTGTCATGTGCTCGTTGGCCAGGGCCAGTACCCCTTCAGCCGTTTCCTCCACGTCCAGCCCCAGGGCGTCGCCCAGCGCCTGCATGGCCTCTCGGGCAGCAGCCACATCCAGTGACAGGGAGCCGCCCAACGCGAAGTCCGGCTGCAGACGGCCCAGTACCACGTTGGCGTCGGTAACGGTGACCCGGGTGCCGCCGCGGCCGTAGCACGCAGGCCCGGGGTCGGCCCCGGCGGAGTGAGGCCCCACATGCAACAGACCGGCGTCATCCACATAAGCCAGTGAGCCGCCGCCGGCCCCGATGGTATGCATGTCCACCATGGGCACGGCCACCGGGTAGGGGCCGATATGGCCTTGCTGGGTGAGGCGCAGATCGCCATCCAGCAGGGCCACATCCGTGGACGTGCCCCCCATGTCGAAGGTCATCAACCGGGGGCGCTGAAGCTGTTCGCCGAGGCGTTTGGCGGCGGCCAGTCCTCCTGCCGGGCCGGACAGCAGCAGGTTGACGGCCAGTTCGGCGGCTTGTCCGGAGGCGATGGTGCCACCATGGGACTGCATGATGGCCAGGGGAGCCGGCGCGGTGGCGTCTTCCAGGCGATGCAGATAGTTCGCCACCTTCGGTGCCAGCCAGGCGTTCAGCCAGGTGGCCATGCCCCGCTCATATTCGCCGCGGGTGGGGAGAATGGTATGGGAGGCGCTCACTGACAGGCCCGCCTCGGTCAGTGCCTGGTGCAGACGCTGCTCATGGCCCGGATTCAGGTAGGAGAAAAGGAGACAGAGAGCGACTGACTCGGGCTGCTGTTCCAGCACATCACTGACCAGCTGTGACAGGGTGCTGTCCGTCAGGGGGGTGATTTCCTCGCCACTGGCATTCAGCCGACACGGGGCACCGAGTACAGGCAGGCTCGCCAGCGCTGATGGCGATGGCAACGGCGTCAGATTGTAGAGCGCCTGGCGATGTTGCCGACCAATGCGGAGGATATCTTCCAGTCCCTGGTTGGTGATCAGTACGGTACGGGCGCCCTTGCCTTCCAGAGCGGCATTGGTGGCCACGGTTGTACCGTGAACAATCGCCAGCTGGCCGTTGCCCATGGCATCACTCAGGCCCAGCTCAGCGATGCCTTGCAGAATGGCCTGCTCAGGGGCGGAGGGGGTGGACAAGACCTTGTGGATGCGGGGTTCCCCGTCGCCAAGCAGAACGAAATCGGTGAAGGTGCCGCCGGTGTCGACGCCGAGCCAGTAGGAAACGGACATATCAGTTGACAGTTAACAGTTGAAAGTTGACAGCGAAAGACAAAAAAACTGGCAGCAAGGTAACATAGCTGGCGCCAGCACGCCCTCGCTGTCAATGGTCCACTATCAACTGCCAACTGACTTTCCTATGCCCGAATTGCCTGAAGTCGAAACAACCCTGCGGGGGATTCGTCCTCATCTGCAGGGACGAACCCTGAAAGCGGTGACGGTGCGCGAGTCACGGCTGCGCTGGCCGGTCAGCGAAGCACTGTATGCCCTGCAGGACAGTCCGGTGGTGGCGTTACGGCGGCGTGCCAAGTATCTGTTGATCGAGCTGGAAGCCGGTCAGGTGCTGATTCATCTGGGCATGTCCGGCACCCTGCGGGTGGTGGAGGCAGATCTACCCTTGCGCAAGCATGACCACGTGGATTTGCTGCTCGACAGCGGCAAGGTGTTGCGTTTCAACGATCCGCGGCGTTTCGGGGCGGTGCTTTTCCAGCCCGGAGCACAACCTCATCCCTTGCTGACAACCCTGGGGCCGGAGCCTCTCAGTGACGCCTTCCACGGAGAGGCGCTGTTTGCTCGCTCGCGGGGTCGCAAGGTGGCGGTGAAGAGTTTCATCATGGACAACGCCACGGTGGTGGGTGTCGGCAATATTTATGCTCAGGAAAGCCTGTTTCTTGCCGGTATTCATCCCTCGAGAGCGGCCGGGCGAATTTCCCGGGAGCGTTATGATCGTCTGGCGGAGGCGATCAAGCAGGTACTGGCGCGGGCCATTGAGGCGGGCGGAACCACACTCAAGGATTTCACCCGGGCGGATGGTCAGCCCGGGTACTTTGCCCAGTCACTGAGTGTCTATGGCCGCGCCGGACAGCCTTGCCTGCAATGTGGCAGCGTGCTCAAGGCAGATCGCCATGGCCAACGCAGCACCAGTTATTGTCCGCACTGCCAGCGATAAAGGATGAGCCGGGTTCGGAAGTGGACTACGAATTGGCGATGCCGCCTATTGCTGGGCTACGAACAAAGGTGTAGATTGTGATGCAATTGTCGGAATATTAACGACTTAGCTGAAACAATGTCAGCGATACTTTAACTATAAAAAAACACAAGAGGGATTCACCATGAAGCGAGCAAAGCGCCCGGTAGTGGCATCTGTTCTCGCCTCCACCCTGGTGCTGGGTGCAATGACGCCGCTTGCGACCCATGCCCGATCCATGGGGGATGTGGATAATCGTCCCGGCGAAGTCGCCATGATCGGCGATGCCCTGATCGCCCGTCCTGTTCTGGCAGCGTCAACCGTGGTGGGGTTTGCGCTCTTCACGGTCACCTTGCCGGTGAGCCTGTTGGGGGGCAATGAAGACGAGGCCGCTGAGAAGTTGGTCAGAGCGCCGGCCCGCAGTACCTTCCTGCGTTGCCTCGGTTGCACGCCGGCTCAGCATGATCAGCTTGTTGCCGAGAAAAAAACAAAAGAAGCCCAGGAACAACAAGCCGGAAAGGCTGATTAACAAGGAGTCGACATGAAAAAGGTTTATGCCTCTCTGGCGTTGTGTGTGTTGGGGGTTTCCGCCAGCAGTGTAGCGGGTGCCGACGGCTATATCGCCGCCGGGTATGCCCAGCTGGATCACAGTGAACGTTTCTTCAGCGACGGCGATTACGATACCGGCAACCTGGTGGTAAAGCTGGGTGCAGATATCTCTCGCTATTTTGGCGCCGAGCTTCGTCTTGGGACAACCATCGTCAAGCATGACGAAAGCCTGGGTGGGGCTGAGGTAGAGTACAAGCAGGACTATTTTTACGGTGGCTATCTGCGGGTCAAGTGGGACAACAAGACTGTTCTGACGCCCTATGCCGTTGTCGGTGCAGCGGGCGGTCGTGAGCGTCTGGATGGTGCCGTGTCCGGACGAGACAACTGGAACGACGTGTCCTACGGGGTGGGTCTGGATATGGATCTCACCGACCGGGTTGGTCTCAATGCGGAATACACCGAATATCGTGATGACGAATACGACATCAGTATGGATGGGCCTTCCGTGTCGGCAGTATGGAAATTCTAGGCGGGTTGTT
>JAZAJX010000059.1:0-58071 GCA_036230225.1 Pseudomonadota bacterium
GTATTGAACACGTACTCAATGGCCGGATGCAGGCGCTTGACCAGAGTGGTGTGAATAAAGAACTGGTACACCAGTGAGAGGGCATAGCACACCCCGATCCACACCGGATTGAAGCCGACAAAGGCCAGAGGCACGTAGAACAGCCAGCCGCCATTGAAGATATTGGTGGCATTCTGGCGCATGGCGGTGGAAAAGTTCATGCGCTCGGAGGAGTGGTGGGTCACGTGGGCAGCCCAGAACCAGCGCACCCGGTGAGAGGTCCGGTGCATCCAGTAAAAACAGAAATCCGTGAGTACCCACAGCAGGGCGCCGGTAAACAGATTGAGCTCGATATCGATCAACCGGTGGTGGTAGGCGAAGGCATACACCGGAAAGGCAATGATGCCGGCGAACAGCAACTCGGTGGTCTGGTATCCCGCCCCCAGCATGAAGTTGCGAATGGATTCGCGGGTATCCACCAGCGTGGGATTGTTGCGGATCTTCAAGAATTCCCACAGGAACACGCCGATAAAGAAAGGTGTCGCCACGACGAAGATCAGTTGGCGTTCATCCAGGGCCAGCCAGGGAGACACGGTATCCCAGAGCGGTGCCAGGCCGCTGTTCTGCCATACGCTGTCGAACCAGTCCATCAGAGCCATGAGCCGTTCCTGTCGTCATTGAAGAGGCTGTCATTGTGCGCCGTGCCCGGTATTCTGTATTGACGTTCCATGCCTTATTTTTGACAATCGGTGCCAACAGACCAATGGTAGGAGCACATCATGGCCACAGCCATGCGGGTGACCGGGGCCTGGGTACAGCTGCTTACCGATTGGCTGGACCGGGAGAACCTCCCCGCGCCGGCACTACGCACCGTACTGGACAGCCGTAGCCCGGCAGATCTGGTGCCTCTGCCGTTATGGCGTGATCTGCTGCAGCAAGCCGTGGCCCTGCGACCGGAACGGTTGGCGCCGGGTCTTTCCATCGGTGCCATGGTGCAACCCCGGCACGTGGGCATGCTCGGTTACCTGATCCTCACCTGTCGCACTCTGGGTGAGGCCATGCAGGCCTACCAGCGCTATGAAACCCTCTTCTACGGCCAGGATATGGTCGAGGTGCTGGCGACGGGTGAGCAGATCCAGGTGCGCTGGAGCGGCGAGGATTCTGTGGGGGCGCTGGCCGATACCGTCGCCATCGCGGCGCTGGTCAGTTTCCTGCGCCGGCTGGTGGATGACCCGCCATCCCCCTCGGCGGTGTCGTTTGTGTTTCCGGCCCCGTCGGCCCCGCATCGCCAGGCCTATGAGTCCTTTTTCGGCTGCCCGGTGCACTTTGCCCAGTCGCATACCTGCGTCAGCTTCCCGGTTCACTTTCTGGCCATGCCGTTGCCGCACAGCGATCCCAGCATGCGCAACCTGCTGGACCGGCAGGCACGGGCCATGCTGTTGGCGCTCCCGGATTCCGACAGTTTCGACCGGGCCCTGCAGCAGGCCATGGTGCGGTTGATGCCGGAGGCGGCCGTGACCTTGCCCCGTCTGGCGTCGGAACTTCATCTGTCCGTGCGTACCCTGCAGCGGCGTCTGGCAGACCGCCAGCTCACCTGGCGGGCGCTGCTCGACCGTACCCGGGAACAACTGGCCCGGCACTATCTGGCGGAGGCCTCCCTGACTCTGGGAGATATTGCCCTGCTGCTGGGATTCTCGGAACACAGCGCTTTCAGTCGTGCCTACCGTCGCTGGACCGGCACCACTCCGGCCAGGGCCAGAAAACCGTTGCTGGACGCCTACAAAAAGGATTCCGCTGTGTAGACGGGGTCGCCCTTGAAGGCCAGGCAAATGAGACGGCGCTATCCAAAATGTCCGCTGCCGTGAACATTCCTGTCATTGCTGCAAAAGGGTGGCCTTGAGTACGTTGACGCCATCCACGCCGCGGACCGGATTCCGTCAGGCAGGTCTGAATGTATTGAGGGGACCACACCCATGAAGACACGTATTACCGAATTGCTGGGTATCCAGTATCCGATTGTGCAGGGCGGCATGCAGAATGTGGGCTATGCCGAACTGGCCGCGGCCGTTTCCAATGCCGGTGGTCTGGGCATTATTACCGGCCTGACGCAGCCGACGCCGGAAGATCTGGACAAGGAGATCAAGCGCTGCAAGGCAATGACCGACAAGCCCTTCGGCGTAAACCTGACCATTCTGCCCACCATCAAGCCGGTGCCCTACGAGGAATACGCCAGAGTTATCTGCGAAAACCACATTCCGGTGGTGGAAACCGCTGGCCGTAACCCCGAGCCGTTCATGCCCCTGTTCGAAGGTGCCGGCGTCAAGGTGGTCCACAAGTGCACCTCTGTCCGTCATGCCCTGAAGGCCGAGAAGGTGGGTGTGGCTGCAGTGTCCGTGGACGGTTTCGAGTGTGCCGGTCACCCGGGGGAAGACGACATTCCCAACCTGGTGCTGCTGCCCGCCGCTGCCAAGGTTATCAAGATTCCCATGCTGGCGTCCGGGGGGATTGGCACCGGTGCCCAGATGGCCGCTTGTCTGGCCCTGGGGGCCGACGGCATCAACATGGGGACCCGTTTCCTGGCCTCCAGGGAAGCGCCGGTTCACGAAAACATGAAGAAGGCCATTGCCGAGGCGTCCGAGCTGGACACGGCACTGATTTTCCGTCCCCTGAAAAACACCGCTCGCGTTTTCAAGAACGCCGTTGCCACCCAGGTGAACGACATCGAGCGTGAGAAGGGCCAGGACATGAAGTTTGAAGACATCATGGATCTGGTTGCCGGTGTGAAAGGCAAGGCGGCACTGACGTCCGGTGAAATCGACGGCGGTATCTGGACCTCAGGTATCGTTCAGGGCCTGATCGACAGCTACCCGAGCTGTGCGGAAATTATCGACGACATCATCAGTGAATGCGTGGGTACCATCAATCAGCGCCTTGCCGGTTTCATCAACGACTGACGCGGTTCCTTTCAGTCTCACCTTCCCGACCCACAGCCAGGGAACCTCTGAGCGAGTCCGCAAGGCGTTATTCAGCGGCTCCCTGGCACTCGGTGGGAGTTCCGCGTGCCGCTGTTTGGCAGTAAGCTGTGGGTCCACCAGGGAGGGGGCAATGAAACAACAAGGATTATGGCTGCTGTGTGCTGCCGTTATGCTGCTGTCGGGGCTGGCCAGTGCCGACATCTATACCTGGCAAGATGCGCAGGGCCGCATTCACTTTGGGGACCGACCTGCAGACAACGATAACGCGGAAGCCGTTGAGGTTCGCATCAACACGTTTGAAAGTGTGACCTATGAAAGCCTGGGGAAAGGCTTGCCGGAACCCGCAGCCCGTCGCAGTCATGTCATCATGTATGCCACCCAGTGGTGTGGGGTCTGCAAGAAGGCGCGCCGCTATTTCAAAGCCAATAATATTCCTTTTACCGAATACGACATTGATAACGATGCCGGTGCCCGACAACGTTTCGATGCGTTGAACGGGAAAGGGGTGCCGGTCATTCTGGTGGGGAAGCAGCGAATGAATGGTTTCAGCGCCGAAGGATTTGAACGGCTGTACCCCTGAAGGCCTCCACCGTAATCACAAGGAAACGTGATGTTTACGCTTTATGAATTTGCCTCTTCCGGCAATTGTTACAAGCTTCGTCTTGCCATGTCGCAGCTGGGGCTGCCCTTCCGGCGCATCGAAAAAGATATCACCCGCGGCGAGACTCGCCGTGCCGATTTTCTTGCCATCAATCCCAACGGGCGCATACCGGTTCTGGTCACGCCAGAGGGTAACGTGCTTCCCGAGTCCAATGCGGCACTCTGGTATCTGGCCGGCGGCAGTGTCTTGAGGCCGGAGGGGGCCTTTGAGCAGGCCCAGGTGCTGCAATGGATGTTCTTCGAGCAGTACAACCACGAACCCAACATCGCGACGTCGCGCTACTGGTTACATGTGCTTGGCGAGAAGGAAAAGTACGCCAGCCAGCTGGAGGAGAAACAGCACAAGGGGCATGACGCCCTGCGGGTGATGGAAACCCACCTTGCCGGGCGTGATTTCTTTGTGGGCGACGGTTATTCCATCGCTGACATTGCCCTGTATGCCTATACCCATGTGGCCGATGAGGGTGGTTTCTCCCTGGCACACTATCCGCGGATTCGGGCCTGGCTGCAGCGGGTGGCGGATCAGCCGGGTCATGTGCCTCTGCTGACTTGACCCCGTGCTCTCTGCATGATTCATTTGCGAAACACAATTTCAAAAAATGAAAGGGAGAGCTCATGTCATTCATTCCAACCCTGCGCCGCACCTTGCTGGCGGGCGGCGTGGCCCTGGCCGGCCTCGCCCAGGCGGCCATTCCCCCTGCGCTGAGCGAGACGGTCAATGCGCTGGCGGCGTCCCAGCAGGATGACCTGGAAAAGGTGTTCCGGCAGCTGCATGCCAATCCGGAGCTGGCTTTCGAGTTGCACGATACGTCGAAGCTGGTGGCTGGGCGGCTCAAGACACTGGGTTACGAGGTTCATACCGGCATTGCCAGGACAGGCATCGCCGCGGTTCTGAAGAATGGCGATGGCCCGGTGATCATGTTCCGCAGTGATATGGATGCCCTGCCTGTGAAGGAAGAGAGTGGCCTGGATTATGCCAGCACCAAGCAGGTGACGCTGGAGGATGGCAGCACACGCTATGTCTCTCACGCCTGCGGCCACGATTCCCATACCGCCTGGTTGCTGGGCATTGCCAAGGTGATGAAAGAGACCCGCGACAGCTGGTCCGGCACTCTGGTGCTCATCGGGCAGCCGGCGGAGGAACTGATCGCGGGTGCTCAGGCCATGGTGGATGATGGCCTGTACGACAAGGTGCCGGAGCCTTCGCTGCTGATTTCTTCTCATGTCTATCCGATCTGGCCGTCCGGCACGGTGGCAGTGAAAGCGGGGCGACGGATGGCAGGTAGCGACCAGCTGGATGTGCACCTTACCGGCATTGGTGGCCATGGGTCTCGCCCAGAGGGCACGGTGGATCCGGTGGTCATGGGTGCCCGGGCGGTGATGGCTTACCAGAGCATTGTCAGTCGTAATGTGCCTGCCCAGGAGCCGGCAGTGTTGACCGTCGGTGCCATGCAGGTGGGGGAAACCCACAACGTGATCCCGGAGACCGGCACCCTGAAACTGAATCTGCGCTGGTACGAGAAGAAGACCCGCGACACCCTGCTGGAAGCGATCAAACGTGAAACCCAGGGCATCGCTAAGGCGGCGGGTGTGCCAGCGGATCGCCAACCCACTATCACCATGCTCGGTTATGCGGAACCGGTGATCAACGAGCCGGACCTGGCCGGTCAAGCCAATAACACCCTGGTGGCCGCCATGGGCAAGCAACGCATCATGCCTGGTATTCCGCCGGTCATGGGCTCGGAAGATTTCCCCATGCTGGTGGCGGATATCGAGGGCGCGCAGACCCTGTTCGTGGAAGTGGGCGGCGGGGCGCCGGATGTGATGAAGGACTACATGGCAACCGGCGCCTTGCCAGCCATGAACCATAACCCCAAGTTCCGTATCGAGAATCCGGGGCTGGCCATTACGACGGCCGTCCAGGCAAACAGTACCCTGCTACTGGATGCGTTCCTGAATCGTCAGTGAGCGTGCTGGAAGGAGCCATGCCTGCATGGCTCCTTCCAGGTCAGTGGCTGAGGTGATGGAAGTGATATTTCAGATGATCATCAATAAAACTGGCGATGAAGAAATAGGAGTGGTCATAGCCTGGTTGCATACGCAGGGTTATCGGTACACCGGCTTCTTCGCAGGCTGCGGTCAGGGCCTCCGGCCGTAGCTGACCGTCCTGATAAAAGTTGTCCGCATCCCCCTGGTCTACCATGAGGGCCTGAGGGCTCCCATGCGCCTTGATCAGTTCACAGGCATCCCAGTCTTGCCAGCCAGAACGGTCGTCGCCCAGATAACCGGCCAGCGCCTTTTCTCCCCAGGGGCACTGGGAGGGATTGCTGATCGGTGCAAAGGCGGACACCGAGGTGTAGCGTCCCGGGTTTTTCAGGGCGCAGATCAGCGCGCCGTGCCCGCCCATGGAATGACCACTGATGGCTTCACGACCGTTGAGTGGGAAGTGATCGCGTAACAAGGCCGGCAACTCGTACGTCACGTAGTCATACATACGGTAATGCTGACTCCAGGGTGAGCGGGTGGCATTCACATAGAAGCCGGCACCGGAGCCGAAATCATAGCTGTCATGCTCGCCGGGCAGGTCGGTGCCGCGAGGACTGGTGTCCGGACAGACAATGGCCAGTCCCAGTTCGGCGGCCGTGCGTTGAGCGCCCGCTTTCTGCATAAAGTTTTCATCGGTGCAGGTCAGACCGGACAGCCACCACAGTAGCGGCACATCCTGTGCTTCTGCCGCTGGCGGCAGATAAATGGCGAAGATCATCTCGCAATTGAGCACCGCACTGCGATGTCGGTAGCGCTTCAACCAGCCGCCGAAGGACTTGGTGGCAGAAACCAGTTCGATATCAGACATGATTATTTCCTTGCTGCGTTAGCCGTGCAGGAGCAGCGCTGGCGGCGCGATCAAAACCCGGACCAAGAGCCATTTCACCACAGGGGTGGGGGGCGCAGAGCCCCCGGAGACACCCTCTTGTTTTCCTCAGAGTGCCCTGCATCCCCTGTGGTAGATACCGCTTTTTCAGGGGTTGGGTTATCGGCCAGTGACGCTCCTGCGGTGCGTGCGTTAACAGACCCTAGAACAAAATGACTGAACGAATGCTCTTGCCTTCGTGCAGCAGGTCAAAGGCGGTGTTGATCTCGTCCAGGCCCATGGTGTGGGTAACGAACTCGTCGATCTTGATTTCGCCCTTCATGTAACGATCCACGTAACCGGGCAGTTCCGTGCGGCCTTTGACGCCGCCGAAGGCGGAGCCTTTCCAGACCCGACCGGTGACCAGCTGGAACGGCCGGGTGGCGATTTCTTCACCGGCACCGGCGACGCCGATGATGATGGATTCACCCCATCCCTTGTGGCAGCACTCCAGAGCAGAACGCATCACGTTCACATTGCCGATGCACTCGAAGGAATAGTCCACGCCGCCATCGGTGAGTTCGACAATCACCTCCTGGATCGGGTCACTGTACGTTGTCGGGTTGATGAAATCCGTGGCGCCAAACTGACGTGCCATGGTTTCCTTGCTGTCGTTGATGTCGATGGCAATGATGCGTTCCGCCTTAGCCATCACTGCGCCCTGGATCACTGACAGGCCGATGCCGCCCAGGCCGAATACCGCCACGGTCGAGCCCGGTTCCACCTTGGCGGTGTTCAGTACCGCGCCAATCCCGGTAGTGACACCACAGCCGAGCAGGCAAATCTTGTCCATGGGCGCGTCCTTGCTCACCTTGGCCAGAGAAATTTCCGGTACCACGGTGTACTCGGAAAACGTGCTGGTGCCCATGTAGTGGTGGATCATCTTGCCGTTCAGGGAAAAGCGGCTGGTGCTGTCGGGCATCAGGCCCTGGCCCTGAGTGGCGCGCACTGCCTGGCACAGATTGGTCTTGCCGCTGAGGCAGAATTTGCACTTGCCGCACTCGGCCGTGTAGAGCGGAATCACATGGTCGCCGGGCTTCAGGCTGGTGACGCCTTCGCCCACTTCTTCCACCACACCGGCCCCTTCATGGCCGAAAATCGAGGGGAACAGTCCCTCCGGATCCTTGCCGGACAGGGTGTAGGCATCCGTATGGCAGACGCCGGTGGCGACAATGCGCACCAGCACTTCCCCGGCCTTGGGGCCGGCCACGTCAACGTCTTCGATAACCAGCGGTTTGCCTGCTTCCCAGGCGACGGCAGCACGGGATTTCATGATGACTCCTTGCAATGAGGTTGGCGTTCGGTGACCCGCTGAGGGCATGGATTCACTATACGCAGACAGCAATCTGGCTATAAGGCACAATGCAGCAATAGATTATTGCTGCTGAGCAACAATGTGAGGTGAGGATGCAGCACTGGGATCGGATCGAGGCCTTTGTGGAGGTGGTAAGACGGGGCTCGTTTGCCGACGCGGCCCGCCATCTGGGGGTGTCCAGCTCCCACGTCAGCCGTCTGGTTGCTCGCCTGGAAACCCAGCTGGCGACCCAGTTGCTATACCGGACTACCCGGCGCTTGAAGCTCACTGATGCCGGCGCGGTTTACTTCGAGCACTGTGGTCAGTTGTTTGATGGTTTCCAGGAGGCGCTGACGGCCATCAGCGATTACCGGCAACAGCCCAGCGGGGTATTGAAGCTGACCTGCGCGACGACCTTTGGTGAGCGATACATCGCCCCGCGGGTCAACGATTTTCTGGCACAGCATCCACAACTGTCGGTGCAACTGGATTTCACCAATCGGCGGGTGGACATTATCGATGAAGGTTTTGATGTGGCGATTCGCACCGGGGCCCTGCCGGACTCGTCACTGATTGCGCGCAAACTTTGCCCGCGCCGGGAATATATCGTGGCGTCACCCTCCTATTTCGAGCGTCATGCGCGTCCCCATACCCTGGGGGAGCTGAATGGACATAATTGCCTGCTGGGCTCGGCGGAACACTGGGCCGTGGACGTGGATGGCCAGCATCGGCAGTGGAAAGTCAGTGGTAATTGGCGTGGCAATTCCGGCATGGCCTTGCTGGATGCAGCCCGCAAAGGACTGGGTCTGGTGCAGTTGCCGGATTATTACGTGGAAGCCGACCTGGCGGCGGGGCGCCTGCTGTCCGTTCTGGACCAGTATGCGTGTACCCATACGGCGGTCTGGGTGGTCTATCCCCGTCACCGTCATTTGTCGCCCAAGGTGCGCCAGTTTGTGGATTTTCTGGTGGAGAATATGGCGCGTTAGACAATGCGTTAAAAGTTCAAAATTCAAAGTTGAAACGGAGTGGCTATGTACACAGGCAGTTGTCTTTGCGGAGGCGTGACATTCGAAATTGCCGGCGAATTGGCGCCCATTCAGGTCTGCCATTGTCAGCAATGTCGTAAGGCTCAGGGTACGGCCCTGGTGACCAATATTCCGGTGCCAACCGAAAAACTCCACTGGGTGAGTGGGGAGCCGCTGTTGAAAAGCTACGAGTCTTCACCGGGCAAGCAGCGGGTGTTTTGTCGGGAATGTGGTTCGCCGGTTTATAGCTGCCTGGACAGCAAGCCGGGGGTGGTGCGGATTCGGGCGGGCCTGTTGAATGAAGCACTGGCAACTCGGCCGGCATTCCATATTTATGCAGATTCAGCCTGCAACTGGTGGCCCCTGGACGATGGGTTACCGCAATACCCGGAAGGGGCGGAGTGATGACCACCACCGCAGCCTGTCGCTGCGGTGGTGGTGGGGCTTACATCTGTGCTTTCAGTGCTTCGATCTCGTGGGCGTCGCCGTTGCGTGCGGCGAAGGCTTGCCAGCTGTCAGCCGCCTGGTTTTTCAGGGCGTTGGCCACACGGGGCAGCTCACTCTCCGGCAGATGTCCGAAGAGCCCGAGCAAGTGGCTGTCATGGGCCTCGGCCAGCGCCTGATTGAGCACCTCGGGCTTTCGCTCGGTGAGTACATCCACCGCCGGTGTCAGATGATTCTGGTCCAGCAGCGGCAGCAGGGTCAGTAGTTCATCCCAGCTGTTTTCTGCGGCCACGGTGCTGATCAGGCTTTCCATGATGTCCGCTTCTTGCAGCTTGGCCAGGTTGACCACCATCTGCTGGTGCTGGTTATCCATGGCGTTCACCGCCTGCAACAGGTTGGTCCACAGGCGTTGCTCGCTGGCCACGTCAATGATGTGGCTGAGTACGGCCTCACCCTGTTCGGCAACCAGGTTGCCCATCTGGCCGCGCAGCTCGGTGTTCAGGTGGCCGTTCAGGGACAGTACTGCTGGCCACAGCTCGTGGTCGGTGGCCGCTTTCAGGGTCGCCCTTTGCTGGTCTTCACTGAGCAGAGCCAGCAGCGTATCCAGCTTGGTCTTGTCTTCCAGGTAAAGGGCGATCTTCACCATGGCCTCGCCATCGTCAATGGTGGTGGTGACGGCTTGCAGGGCAGAAGGCTGGATCACGGCGACAAAGCGGGCCAGGGTGATGTGTTCGTTCATGGCCAGCAGGGTCTTGGCCACGGAGGCAACGATCTTGTCCGGCATGGCGGCCAGCAGGTCCCGGGAATAGGTCGGCTCCAGGTGGATGCACAGCTTGGCAAGAAATTCTTCCGGCAGTTTGTCCGCCAGTTTGATGGCGCGCTCGGCAGGCAATTCCGAAGCAATGCCGGCAGCCAGAACGGAGCCCAGCACGGTGGTGGCCAGTTTGGCGCTGGCACCGGTGGGCACCAGCTTGCTGATACCGGCCAGGCGCTGGTAGCTGTCCTGGTGCTGTTCGTAGAAGAAGCCGGAAACGGCGCTGCGGAAGTTGGCGATCGCGGTCAGATCCTGACCATCCAGAAAGGCCAGAGCGGTTTCGTCGGTTTCCAGCAGTCGGCTGAGCTTGAGCAATTCGGCCTGGGTTTCAATGTGCATGTCTGTCTCCTTAACCGAACAGCATCTTTTTCACCGGGCGACGGAAGGGCCCGGGTACTACGTTGAGCGCGTTGTTCATGGCTTTCTCGACACGTGCGTCCTTGGTCTCGAGAGCGGCCAGTACGGCATCCGCCAGCTTGCTGGCCTGGTCGGCAGGCAGGGACTCGATGAAGGCCAGCGCGTCGGCCGGCAGCCCCTTGCTTTTCAGGGTGGTGAGAGAATCTGACATGGTGTCTCCTTGCTGGGCGGCAGTTGTGGCCGCCAACGTACTACGGCGATAGGCAGGTGTTGCCACCGCACATCATGCTGTCAGGCGCGCCCTTGGGCGCCCTGCAAAAACAGGGGCGTTACTATGCCAGTAAAGAGGGGGTGAAGGCTTTGCCGAAAAGCCCGTTGGCACGGGCGCTTCAGAAAGCCGGGAAACCCTATCGTTGATGCATGTTGCCGGATGCGGATCAGGAAAAGTCCATCTGATCACTGATAAAGCCGACGCTGATCGCGCCGGGGCCGATATTAACGCCACCGGTCAGTCCCATATGGCTGATCAGCAGCTCCACTCGGTGTTCCTCTGCCACGGCTTTGAGCTTGCTGAAGCCCGGCATCTGGTAAACCGCATCCGGGTCACCGGCATAACTGACACAAACGATGGGCGTGAGCAGGCCCTGCTTCACGCAGGCACAGGCATGGGCGAACATCTTTTCCACGGCGGCTTCGAAGCCACGCACCTTGGCCACCGGGAAGGTCTGATCCTGGCGGGCACAGAGGATCGGTTTGATATCCAGTGCCGATCCCATCAGGGCACCCACGAAACCCACGCTCTTGTCGCCTTTCTTGCGGGCGCGCTTGTGCACGTAGTAGAGGTCCGGTACCACGGCATAGCCCACGGTTTTCGGCGTCAGGTCACTGATACGCTGACGGATGTCGCCCACCTTCATGCCACTGTTGATCAGGCGGATGGTTTCTGCCGCCAGTACGCCCTGACCGGCAAACAGGGTCTGGCTGTCACTGACGCGGATACGGAAGGGGCCCTCACGACCGGCTGCTTCCCGGTATTTCTTGTAGTCGGCAAGAATGGCATGGGCCGCGTCGGTGGCGTTTTCAAAGATCGGACTGCGACTCTTGGGGACGGTTTGCACCAGCGCGTAATCGAACTCCCCAACAGCGCGCTCCAGGAACAGGGTACGGATTTGGTCCACGGTAGGAGGCGCGGTTTCGGCGTCGTGGTTCTTGTCCACCTCATGGCGGGCATAAAATTCCCGGGCCCGCTGCGGGTCACGGTCATCCACGAAAATTTCCTTGCCGATGCGGATGGGCACCGGCATGACCAGGATAGCGTTGGCGTCAATAAAGTCCTTGGGCAGATCACACCCCGAGTCCACGACCAGACCGATTCTCATTGTTATGTTTCCTGTGGGAAGTGGTGAGAATCAGTCTAGTACTGGCGTTCCGTTACTGGCGTCTTTTTGCGTATCGGATTGGTTAGGGGCTGTTACATGGCAGCGGGCGCCGCGGGATGGCCGCGCCGCCGATGTCAGGGGATGGCGCCGCCGACTTCCACGATCTTCAGAGTGTTGGTGCCGCCGTGGGCATCGTTGTAGTTGCCCTTGGTAATCAGGACCCGATCCCCGTTCTGCACCACGCCCATCTCTTCCAGGATGGCGACGGCGCGGCGGTTGACCTCGTCGCTGGCAATGGCATGGCTGTCGAAGGGGATGGCACGCACGCCCCGCAGGATCGCCACCCGGCGCTGGCTGCTGGGGTAGGGGGTAAAGGCGTAGATGGGCATGCCGGAACGCAGTCGGGACATGAGCCGGGGTGTATTGCCACTTTCGGTCATGGCGATGATGGCGGTCACCCGGTCAAGCCGATTGGCGGCCTGCATGGCGGCCATGGCGATGACTTCATCGATGTTGTTGGTGCGGTCATTGAGAGGGCGATCGGTGCGCCGTTCCTGCCAGGTACGCTCGGCGCCGAGAATGATGCGGTCCATGGCCTGGACGGTTTCCACCGGGTAATCCCCCACGGCGGTTTCCGCCGACAGCATCACGGCATCGGTTCCATCCAGCACGGCGTTGGCCACATCGGACACTTCGGCGCGGGTGGGCTGGGGACTGTGGATCATGGACTCCATCATCTGGGTGGCGGTGATGACAAAACGGTTGAGGGCCCGGGAGCGGCGAATGATGTGTTTCTGCACACCCACCAGTTCCGCATCGCCGATTTCCACCGCAAGATCGCCACGGGCCACCATGACGCCATCCGACGCCAGGATGATGGCATCCAGGGTGGCATCGTCGGCCACGGCTTCGGCCCGTTCGATCTTGGCGACAATACCCCCCTGGCCACCGGCCTGCTGATAGCGGCGACGGGCTTCTTCCACGTCTTCGGCATCACGGGGAAAGGACAGGGCCAGAAAATCGACGCCCATGTCGGCGGCGGTAACGATATCGGCCAGATCCTTATCGGTCAGGGCCCGGGCGCTGAGTCCTCCGCCCTTGCGGTTGACGCCCTTGTGATCAGACAGCTCACCGCCCACCAGCACGGTGCACGCCACCCGGGTGCCGCTGATGGCGGTAACCTCCAGTTCCAGCAGTCCATCATTGAGCAGCAGCACATCACCGGGCTGACAGTCGTCCGGCAGTGGCGGGTAGCTCACGCCTACCTCCTGATCATTGCCGGCATCGTCCGCCAGGGCCGTATCCAGTGTGAAGGGCTGACCGTTCCTCAATTGAATCGGGCCGTCGCGGAAACTGCCGATGCGAATTTTCGGTCCCTGCAGGTCTGCCAGAATGGCCACATGCTCCTGGCATTGCGTGGCGCAGCGGCGAATGGATTCTGCGGTTTCCCGGTGCGTGTCGGCGCTGCCATGGGAAAAATTGAGGCGGAACACATTGACGCCGGCGCGGATCAGGGCGGTGAGTCGGGATTCGGATGATGAAGCGGGACCAACGGTAGCAACAATCTTGGTGCGACGCAGGGGAGCACGGGGCATTCGATACAATTCCATCAGCGATTTTGCGCCAGCATACCATGGAGACCTGTCACGGGAATGACAGTGTGCAGCAGGAAAAGTGGTAAAGCGGCCCCCGCCGCGGCGGGGGCAAGGGAGTATTGAAAGGCGCCTTAATGAAGCATGGCGAAGGAACAGGATTGAGCTTCACTCAGGCGAAGGAAGTCGCCCATCCCCATTTTGATGACTTCGGTATGGGTGCCGGCGTTGAAGGCCAGCCAGTCCTCGCTGAGCAGGGTGTCGTCCACGTAGACCTTCATGTTGTAGAGATTACCAAAGGGCGGCTCGCCGCCAGGTTCGCAGAGTGGGAAGCGGTCCTTGAAATCCTCCTCGTGGGCGAGACGAACGCTGTCGGCATTGAGGGCCTGACGCAGCCGATCCGGATCCAGATACTGGTCGGAGGGCAGCACTGCCATGGCCAGCTCGCCATCCACATCCACAATGACCGTCTTGGCCATATGACGGCCGGGAATATGGCTGGACTGGGCTACCTCGGAGGCGGTGATGGCCGGCGGGTGGTTATAGCAGTGATAGTTCACATTGTTGTTGTCGAGAAAATCAGCCAGTGCGCGGGCAGGCATGATAGACCTCCTCCCGGAACAAGTAAGCCGGGATTGGGGAGCGGTCCGGGGAACAGTGGGTAACTGGCCCGGGCCCGTTCCATGAATGTTCATATCCAAGCTTAGGGAGGTAAAAGCAGGCGGGGAAATACGGTTATACGCTAAGGGAAATAGCGGAAAGACATAATGAGAGTTGCAAGTTTAAAGTTAAAAGTTGCAACGCGCTTTTGTTGTGGTGGTAATCATTGCAAGTCGGAGCCACGCCGGCAGGCATGCAGCGCGGGTAAGCGTCATACGTGTGGCTTCGGCCTTCCCCGCGCTTTGTAACTTTCAACTTTTCACTTGCAACTGAATCACATCCCCAGGTTATCCAGAATCCGCAGATTCGGGCCGGCCTGGTTCATGGTGTAGAAATGCAGTCCCGGCGCGCCCATGGCGAGCAGGCGTTCGCACAAACGGGTAACGACTTCCTCGCCGAAGGCTTTTACCGCGGCATCATCGTCCTTGATGTCGTTGAGTTTGCTGTGCAACCAGCGGGGGATGTCGGCGCCACAGGTGTTGGAGAAACGCACCAGATTGGCCACGTTGAGAATCGGCATGATGCCCGGGTAGACCGGCGCGTCGCAGCCGATTTTCTGCAATGCATCCAGATAGTAACCGTAGGCGTCTGCGTTGTAGAAATACTGGGTCAGGCCGCTGTTGGCGCCGGCGTCGATCTTACGCTTGAAGTGCGCAATGTCGTCCTCGAAGCTGCGTGCCTGCGGATGCATTTCCGGGTAGGCCGCCACTTCCAGGGTGAAGTGATCGCCGGTTTCTTCGCGGATCAGTTGCACCAGTTCATCGGCGTACTTGATCTCGCTCTGGGCATAGCCCATGCCGGAGGGAAGATCGCCACGCAGGGCCACGATACGAGTCACTCCCGCAGCCTTGTAGCCGTTCACCAGCTCCAGGATTTCGTCACGGCTCTGGCCGATGCAGCTCAGGTGTGGGGCGGTATCGCCGTGCTGCTTGCGCAGCTGATTGACCATGTCGCGGGTATTGTCACGGGTGGAACCACCGGCACCAAAGGTGCAGGAAAAAAATTCTGGCTGCTTGGCCAGCAGTTTCTGCTGGGTCGCCAGCAATTTTTCTTTCCCCGCATCGGTTTTCGGCGGGAAAAATTCAAAACTGATTCGTTTGCTCATTTGGCTGCTGCCTTTTCGATCCAAAGCGGTTTCACCACAGAGGTCACAGAGCACACAGAGTTAAAAATATCGCCACCAGCTATACGCATGGTTTTTCCTCGGTGAACTCGGTGTCCTCTGTGGTAAAAACAGCCTTTAGTACTTGTAGTGCTCGGGCTTGTACGGGCCGTTCACGTCCACGCCGATGTAGTCTGCCTGCTCTTTGGTGAGCTTGGTGATCACGCCACCAAAGCCCTGCACCATATAACGGGCCACTTCTTCGTCCAGGTGTTTGGGCAGCACTTCCACCTTGAGCATCTTCTCTTTCACGGTGTCGGAATGGCTGGCATAGGCCTGGTCGAAGAGGTACATCTGCGCCAGCACCTGGTTGGCGAAGGAGCCGTCCATGATGCGGCTGGGGTGACCGGTGGCATTGCCCAGGTTGACCAGGCGGCCTTCAGACAGCAGCAGCAGGAAGTCCTGGTTGGCCTTGTCACGCCATACCTTGTGGACCTGCGGCTTCACTTCTTCCCATTCCCAGGTCTTGCGCATGAAGGCGGTGTCCACTTCGTTGTCGAAGTGACCGATGTTGGATACCACGGCGCCTTTCTTCAGTGCCTTGAGCATATTGGCATCGCAGACATTGAAGTTGCCGGTGGTGGTTACCAGCAGGTCGGTCGTGCCCAGCAGGTCGCTATTGATGGAGGCTTCAGTGCCATCATTGATGCCATCCTTGTACTGGCTCACCACTTCGAAACCGTCCATGCAGGCTTGCATGGCGCAGATCGGATCCGCTTCGGTGACCTTCACGATCATGCCTTCCTGGCGCAGGGACTGGGCAGAGCCCTTGCCCACGTCACCGTAACCGATCACCAGCGCCTTCTTGCCGGACAGCAGGTGGTCGGTGGCGCGCTTGATGGCATCGTTCAGGGAGTGGCGGCAGCCGTACTTGTTGTCGTTCTTGCTCTTGGTCACGGAGTCATTCACGTTCACCGCCGGCACTTTCAGGGTGCCCTGCTTGAGCATTTCATAGAGGCGGTGCACACCGGTGGTGGTTTCCTCGGTAATGCCGTGAATGTTGTCCAGCATCTGCGGATAGGTGTCATGGATATAGGCTGTCAGGTCGCCGCCGTCATCCAGGATCATGTTGGCGTTCCACAGCTCGCCCTTGCCGTCGCGACAGGTCTGCTCGATGCACCACATGTATTCTTCTTCGGTTTCCCCTTTCCAGGCGAACACCGGCACGCCGGCAGCGGCGATGGCGGCTGCCGCATGGTCCTGGGTGGAGAAAATGTTGCACGATGACCAGCGTACTTCCGCACCCAGGGCTTTCAGGGTTTCGATCAGCACGGCAGTCTGGATGGTCATGTGGATGCAGCCGATGATTTTTGCCCCTTTCAGGGGCTGCTCGGCCCGGTATTTTTCCCGGATGGCCATCAGGGCCGGCATTTCGGTTTCGGCGATGTCGATTTCGGAGCGACCCCACTGGGCCAGGGAAATGTCTGCGACTTTATAGTCGGTGAAGGTATCCGCTTTCGCGTTCATGCTGTTCTCCATTCGTTTTTGACGAATGGGCGCCGTTGTTTCCTGTGAACCCGCCCCGCGAGCCTCGCGGTCATGCCGCTGCAGCGCCCCTCACAGGGCAGGTCAAAATCATTTTTCACCACAGAAGTCACAGCGTGCACAGGGTTAAACAATCGTCGTTTCTGTGGATTGTTTTGTTCCTGAGCGGTGTGTGCCTCCAGGTCGAGTCCTGAGTAAAAAAATGTCATCGCAGAGTTCATCGAGATCACAAAGTGAAAACTGTCGCTATCAAGATGCGCGTTGTTTTTCCTCAGTGATCTCGGTGCCCTCTGTGGTAAACCGCCTTTGCCGTTAAAGCGCCTTGGCCAGATCCGCAGCCTTGTCGGTTTTCTCCCAGCTGAAACCTTCGCGACCGAAGTGGCCGTAGCTGGCAGTGGGCCGATAGATCGGCTTGCGCAGGTCCAGCATCTCGATGATGCCGCGCGGGCGCAGGTCGAAGTGCTCGCGCACCAGTGTCGCGATGGCATCGTCACTGAGCTTGCCGGTGCCGAAGGTGTTGATGGAGATGGAGGTAGGCTCGGCCACACCAATGGCATAGCTCACCTGGATTTCGCACTTGCTGGCCAGGCCGGCAGCGACAATGTTCTTGGCCACGTAACGGCCTGCGTAGGCGGCACTGCGGTCTACCTTGGACGGATCTTTCCCGGAGAACGCACCACCACCGTGACGGGCCATGCCGCCATAGGTGTCAACGATGATCTTGCGGCCGGTGAGACCGCAGTCACCCATGGGGCCCCCGATCACGAAGATACCGGTGGGGTTCACGTGGTAGAGGGTGTCCTTGTGCAGCCACTCTTCCGGCAGCACCGGCTTGATGATCTCTTCCATCACCGCTTCACGCAGATCGGCCAGGCCGATTTGCGGGGCGTGCTGGGTGGACAACACCACCGCGTCCACTGCCACCGGTTTGCCGTTGTCGTAGCGCAGGGTCACCTGGCTTTTGGCGTCCGGACGCAACCAGGGCAGAGTGCCGTTCTTGCGCAGCTCGGCCTGGCGCTCCACCAGACGATGGGAGTAGTACACCGGCGCCGGCATCAGAGTGTCGGTTTCGTCAGTGGCAAAGCCGAACATCAGGCCCTGGTCACCGGCACCCATTTCCTTGTTTTCCGCCTCGTCGACACCGATGGCGATGTCCGCGGACTGCTTGCCGATACCGTTGAGCACGGCACAGCTGGCGCCGTCGAAGCCCTTGTCGGAGCTGTCGTAGCCGATATCCAGAATCACCTGGCGAACGATATCTTCCAGTTCCACGTAGGTGCTGGTACGCACTTCCCCGGCGACAATGGCCATCCCGGTTTTCACCAGGGTTTCCACCGCGACGCGGGCGTGGGGGTCATCCTTGATGATGGCATCCAGAACGGCGTCCGAGATCTGGTCCGCCATTTTATCCGGATGGCCTTCGGACACGGACTCGGAGGTAAAGATGGAATATTCACTCATTACTGGAGTGCTCCCGTTATTCAGTTGTGCGTTACGTTGCCTTCAACAGGCGCCAAATATTCTAGTTGCAAGTTTCAAGTGACAAGTTGCAAGGCGCGGGGGCTGTGGTGCCGGTTCCGGTGGCTTCACTCCGCGACCTGTCGCAGGGTGAAGCGCGGGAAGAACCCTTGCCGACGCCACTGACCTTGTCCGCGCCTTGTAACTGGAAGCTTGTTACTTGCTACTCTTCCTGAAGGTGCGTACCTGCACCTGAAAACCGTTTCGCAGGGCCAGAAACTGGCTTTCCTGCAACTCAAGCCCGGCACGGCCGGCCCAGTCCACCAGGTCGGTTTCCTCGAAACCGAGCCAGAAGTCCCCACAGGCCTCATGGGCCCAGTGCTGATCGTGCCGGCACAGATCGGTGATCAGCAGGGTGCCTCCCGTATTCAATTGCTGCGCAGCAGCGCGAATAGCGCTGGCCGGTGCCGGCAGGTGGTGAAGCACCATATTCAGTATCACGGCATCCACCGTGGGCAGGGTGGTGGCGCTGGTCGGCCATTCACCCAGTATCAATTGCACATTTTGCTGTTTTGCGACGGCCAGTTGCTGACGGGCCCGTTCCAGCATGGCGTCCGCGTTATCCAGGCCCACCACGGTGTCGAAACGGTGGGCCAGCTCAAGCAGGAACTGACCGTCACCGGGGCCGATTTCCAGGGCGCTGGCGCCAGCCGGGCAGGCCCGCAGCAATAGCTCCAGCGCCTGCTCGGCGTACTGGCCATAATCCGCGATCAGTTCCTGCTGATCGTCCAGCTCTTGCGCATGACGGGCAAAAAAGGCCCGGCTCTGCTCGGCCCGCTGTTCCTGCACGCGTTCCAGCTGGTCAGCCACCTGGGTGTCCAGGGGGCTATCGTCCAGTTCATCCAGCAGGGCCGCGTGAAGGGTACCTTCCGGGGTGTCCGACTGGGGCAGGCGGCGGCGATAGAAGATGGAGTTGCCCTCGCGCCGCTTTTCCACCAGGCCGCCCTGGGCCAGCACCTTCAGATGGTGGCTCATGCCGGACTGCTTCATGGCCATGATGTCGCAGAGCTCCAGCACACCGAAACTGTTCTGCCCCAGCACCTGCAGCACCTGTAGACGCAGCGGGTCGCCGGCGGCCTTGAGGAAGCCCGCCAGGTGATCAGTGATCTCCGGTGCGTCGGGTGCTTGAGCGTTCATGGGGACGGATTCTACCGCATCGAAAACCTAAATCAAAATAAATTGATATAGATTTGAAGCCTTGGGGGAGGGAGGCATTTGGCAAGGGGCCGGGCCCATGGGTGCCGCTCGTCCCTGAGCGGGGGAGCGCGGCGGGGTTTCTGCATTTGCCCGCAACCCGCCCTTGAGGGACAATAGCGCCCCTTTTCAGCCACCAGTCAGTTTGGAGCCCTGCATGTCCAGTGCCCCCGCCCGCCGTGATCTCGCCAACGCTATCCGTGCCCTGAGCATGGACGCGGTTCAGAAAGCCAATTCCGGGCACCCCGGTGCGCCCATGGGAATGGCGGATATCGCCGAGGTCCTGTGGCGCGGCTTCCTCAAGCACAACCCGCAGGATCCCAGCTGGCCGGACCGGGACCGCTTTGTCCTGTCCAATGGCCATGGCTCCATGCTGCTTTACAGTCTGCTGCACCTGAGCGGCTACGGGGTCAGCCTGGACGACATCAAGAATTTCCGCCAGTTGGGCAGCCCCACGGCGGGTCATCCGGAATACGGCGATGCGCCGGGTATCGAGACCACCACCGGTCCGCTGGGCCAGGGCATTGCCAACGCCGTGGGCATGGCGTTGGCCGAGAAGATGCTGGCGGGCCAGTTCAACCGGGAAGGCCACGATATCGTCGACCACTACACCTACTGCTTCCTGGGTGATGGCTGCATGATGGAAGGGATCTCCCACGAAGCCTGCTCCCTGGCCGGCACTCTGGGGCTGGGCAAGCTGGTGGCCTTCTATGACGACAACGGCATTTCCATCGACGGGGAAGTGGAAGGCTGGTTCACCGATGATACCGTGGAGCGGTTCCGTGCCTATGGCTGGCAGGTGATTCCCAATGTGGACGGCCATAGCCCGGACGAGGTGCAGGTCGCTATCGAGAATGCCCGCGCCAATACCACCCAGCCTACCCTGATCTGCTGCAAGACCATCATCGGTTTCGGCAGCCCCAACAAGCAGGGCAAGGAAGAATCTCATGGTGCCGCGCTGGGTGACGACGAAATTGCTCTGACCCGAGAAGCCCTGGGCTGGAACCACGGCCCCTTCGAGATTCCTGCCGACATCAAGCAGGCCTGGGATGCCAGTGAGGCCGGTGCCACGGCCCAGCGTGATTGGCAACAGCGTTTTGATGCCTACCGGGCGGCCTACCCGGAACTGGCGGCCGAGTTCCTGCGTCGCCAGGCGGGTGAGCTGCCGGCGGATTTCCTGGAAAAGGCGGATGCCTATATCCGTGATTGTCAGGAAAAGGGCGACAAGGTAGCGACCCGAAAGGCCAGCCAGAATACCCTCGACGCTTTTGGGCCGCTGCTGCCGGAACTGGCGGGCGGCTCTGCCGACCTGGCCGGCTCCAACAACACCATCTGGAAAGGCTGCCGCTCGGTGACTGCCGAGGATGCCAGCGGCAACTATATCCATTACGGGGTGCGTGAATTCGCCATGACCGCCATCCAGAATGGCCTTTGCCTGCATGGCGGCCTGCGCCCCTACGGCGGCACCTTCCTGGTGTTCATGGAATATGCCCGTAATGCGGTACGCATGGCGGCGCTCATGCACCAGCCCAACATTCTGGTCTACACCCACGATTCCATTGGCCTGGGCGAGGATGGTCCCACTCACCAGCCCATCGAGCAGCTGGCCAACCTGCGTCTGACTCCGAACATGCGCACCTGGCGCCCCTGTGACACGGTGGAATCCGCGGTGGCCTGGAAGCAGGCCGTTGTGCGCCAGGATGGCCCCTCCGCCCTGATCTTCTCCCGTCAGGGGCTGCCCTGCATGGAGCGTGGCGAGGGGCAGCTGGCCGAGATCGAGAAAGGCGGTTACACCCTGATGCAGACCGGTGACGGCACGCCGGACGCCATCATCATTGCCACCGGTTCCGAGGTGGAGTTGGCGGTGGACGCGGCGAAGGCACTGAGCGGCAAGAACATTCGGGTGGTGTCCATGCCCTGTGTGGAAGCCTTCCTGGCTCAGGACCGGGATTACCAGGAAAGCGTGCTGCCCTCGGCGGTGCGTGCCCGCGTGGCCGTGGAAGCGGCGATTGCCGATTACTGGTACCGCTTTGTCGGTCTCGACGGCAAGGTGGTGGGCATGAACAGCTTTGGCGCGTCTGCCCCGGCCGGCGACCTGTTCAAGCATTTCAATATCACTGCCGAGGCAGTGCAGCAGGCTGTGGAGAGCCTGCTCTAAGTGAAAGTCGCGATTAACGGCTACGGCCGTATCGGGCGATCCTTTGTCCGTGCCCTGGCGGAGCGCGAGGGGGCCGGCTGGCAGGCGCCGTTCACGCTGGCGGCGATCAACGACAAGGGGCGTCCGGAAGATCTGCTCTACTTGACCCGCTATGACACCACTCATGGGCGTCTGGACGAGCCGGCGGAGCTGATAGAAGGCATGCTGCGCATCGGACACCAGGCGCCCATGCTGCTCGAGCAGCCCAAGCCGGAACAGTTGCCCTGGGCGGAGCTGGGAGTGGATCTGGTGCTGGAATGCTCGGGGCATTTCCGCAGTCATGCGGGGGCCTCACGGCACCTTCAGGCGGGAGCGGAGCGTGTGATTATTGGTGCGGTGCCCTTCGATCAGGCCGACCAGATTGTGGTGTACGGCGTCAACGACGACCAGGTGCGTGACGACAGCCAGGTGCTGTCGGCGGCCTCTTGCACTACCCACTGCATTGCGCCGTTGCTGGCGCGGCTGGATCAGGCTTACGGCATCCGGCAGGTACTGATGAAGGAGATCCACTCCTACACCTCGGACCAGACCCTGCTGGATCATGTCCATCGGGACCCGCGCCGGGGGCGGGCGGGGGCGCAGAATATTGTGCCCACCACCAGCAGCGCCATCGGGGCGGTGCAGCAAGTGCTGCCGGCACTGGCCGGCAAGATCAGTGGCCACTCTATCCGGGTCCCGACCCTGAACGTGGCCATGGTAGAGCTGACTCTGCTGCTGGATAAGACCCCGGAGCGGGACAGCCTGAACCAGTGGCTGCAGCAGCAGTCGAAAGAAGCCAGTGCGCTGATTGGGTACAATGATGCGCCGCTGGTGAGCGTGGATTTCAATCACCGGCCGGAATCTGCCATCGTCGATGCAACCCAGACCCGGGTGCAGGGCGACATGGTGCAGGTGGTGGCCTGGTATGACAACGAATGGGGCTATGCGAACCGACTGCTCGACTGGGTGGCGACGCTGGCCAAATCACAGACAGCTTGAATGAATGGATGCACCCATGCGGGTGGCCGTGAATGAGGTAAGTACGACATGAACTTCAAACGCATGACCGACCTGGATCTGGCAGGCAAGCGTGTTCTTATCCGTGAAGACCTGAACGTGCCGGTGAAGGACGGCAAGGTCACCAGCGATGCGCGTATTCGCGCCTCCCTGCCCACTATCGAGCACGCGCTCAAGGCCGGCGCCAAGGTAATGCTGATGTCGCACCTGGGCCGTCCCACCGAAGGGGAATATGCCGAGGAGTTTTCCCTGCAGCCGGTGGCGGATCACCTTGGCACGCTGCTGGGCCGCGACGTGCCTCTGGTCAAGGACTGGCTGGATGGGGTCGAGGTAGCAGCAGGTCAGGTAGTGCTGTGCGAAAACGTACGCTTCAACAAGGGCGAGAAAAAAGATGACGAGGCGCTGTCACAAAAAATGGCGGCCCTGTGTGATATCTATGTCATGGACGCTTTCGGCACCGCGCACCGGGCCCAGGCTTCGACCCACGGTGTGGGCAAATTTGCCCCCGTAGCCTGTGCCGGCCCGTTGCTGGCCAACGAGCTGGATGCCCTGGGCAAGGCGCTGAATGCGCCGCAGAAACCGCTGGTGGCGATTGTCGGTGGCTCCAAGGTGTCCACCAAGCTGGAAGTGCTGGAGTCCCTGTCCGATGTGGTGGATCAGCTGGTTGTGGGTGGCGGTATTGCCAATACCTTCCTGGCGGCAGCGGGTCACCCGGTGGGCAAGTCCCTGTACGAGGAAGACCTGATTCCCGCGGCGAAGAAGATCGCCGAGAAGGTGCATATCCCGATCCCGGTGGATGTGGTCACCGCCAAAGAATTTGCCGAGTCCGCCGAGGCGGTCACCAAGAAGGTGGACGAAGTGGCAGACGACGACATGATTCTGGATATCGGCCCGCAGACGGCTCACATTGTGGCGGCCCTGATGAAGGAAGCGAAAACCATCATCTGGAACGGCCCGGTGGGGGTATTCGAATTTGATCAGTTCGGCGAAGGCACCAAGGAAATGGCGGAAGCCATTGCCGATTCCGATGCCTTCTCTATTGCCGGCGGCGGTGACACCCTGGCGGCGGTAGACAAGTACGGTATTGCCGACAAGATCAGCTACATCTCCACCGGCGGTGGTGCTTTCCTGGAATTCGTGGAAGGCAAGGTGCTGCCGGCGGTCGCCATGCTGGAAGAGCGGGCCAAGGATTGATAACGGGCCACGACGGTGGCCCGGGTACAGACTGAACAGGAAACGGGCAGCCAGGCTGCCCATGGAAACGAAGGGGAAAGAGAATGGCACTTGTAAGCATGCGACAGCTGTTGGACCACGCCGCCGAACACGGCTATGGCGTTCCGGCCTTTAACGTGAACAACGTGGAACAGATGCGCGCCATCATGGAGGCGGCCGACAAGACCAATTCCCCGGTGATCGTGCAGGCTTCCGCTGGCGCCCGTAAATACGCCGGTGCCCCCTTCCTGCGTCACCTGATTCTGGCGGCCACCGAAGAGTTTCCGCATATCCCGGTGGTGATGCACCAGGATCACGGCACCAGCCCGTCCGTGTGCCAGCGCTCCATCCAGCTTGGGTTCTCCTCCGTGATGATGGATGGTTCACTGGGTGAAGATGGCAAGACGCCCATGGATTACGACTACAACGTACGCGTTACCCGTCAGGCGGTAGATATGGCTCACGCCTGTGGTGTGTCCGTGGAAGGGGAGTTGGGTTGCCTGGGTTCCCTGGAAACCGGTGAAGCCGGTGAAGAGGACGGCATCGGGGCAGAGGGCAAGCTGACCCATGATCAGATGCTCACCGACCCGGAAGAAGCCGCGGATTTCGTGAAGGCTACCAAGGTGGATGCCCTGGCCATTGCCATCGGTACCAGCCATGGCGCCTACAAGTTCACCCGTCCGCCCACCGGTGACATTCTGGCCATCGAGCAGATCAAGGCGATCCACAAGCGCATTCCGGATACCCACCTGGTCATGCACGGCTCGTCGTCAGTGCCGCAGGACTGGCTGGCCATCATCAACGAATTCGGTGGTGACATTCCGGAGACCTATGGGGTGCCGGTGGAAGAGATCCAGGAAGGCATCAAGCACGGGGTACGCAAGGTGAATATCGATACCGACCTGCGTCTGGCCTCAACCGGTGCCATCCGTCGTTTCCTGGCCCATAACCCGGCCGAGTTCGACCCGCGCAAATACCTCAAGGAATCCATCACCGCCATGCGCGATATCTGTATCGCCCGCTACGAAGCGTTCGGCACGGCCGGTAATGCCGACAAGATCAAGCCGATCAGCCTGGAAACCATGTTCCAGCGCTATGAGTCCGGTGATCTGGATCCGCGCGTGAAATAATCCCGCGCTGCCGACAAAAAAGCCCCGCCAATGCGGGGCTTTTTTGTGTCTGCAGACAGCGCTACGGCTGGCGTGATGCCTCAATGCGCATGTCGCCGCCATGCAATACGAGATGCCCTGCGTCATTGATGTCGGCCTGGTCGACAGTTTCCAGGGCATCCAGGAACTGGCGTTCCAGCGCCATCAACGGTTGTGGGCAGGCCATCATGGTGACGCCGCCAGTGGTCACCTTGAGGCTGTCCTCATCAAGCGTATAGGAAGCCATATAATTGTTGCAGGCAGCTTTGCCTGCCAGTCGGCCGGGCTCATGGAAGTTCAGGGTCACGGTGGCGTCGCCCACGTCCTGGCCATTGATCCGGCTCACTTGCCAGGTGCTGCCCTCCAGTTGGTCGACGCTGATCATGGTGCCGGTTCCCGCAGGCTGACTGCTGCAGGCGGTCGATAACAGGGCGGCGCCTGCCAGCAGGGAAAGTTTCAGTGTGTGCATGTGCTGTCCTTGTGTCATGGCACGGAAATGAAGCATGCCTGAGGCATTAGTCCCTGACAGCCTGCAATAGTTTCCCCATCATCGCTACTCCCCCGAGGGAGAGGGGGGTGAGTCCAGGCGATGCAAGGGCTGATCGGGCTTGGCATAACTCCAGCGTGCCTGCCGATGGGTCAGGTGATAACTGTCCAGCCCGGACAGGGCCACAGTGCCGGCTTTCTCAAGGTCCACATAGCCATCGCTGGCGAGGGTGTAGCCGGGCAAATGGACATGCTCAATGGCGCCGATCACCAGCACCGTATCGTTGACCTTCAAGGTCTGGGTTTCCAGTAGCACCATGCCAAGCCGAATGCGTGCCTGTTCCACAAACGGTGCCGGGAAATCCGGCAGGTAGGCCGGGGTAAGGCCCGTGGCGGCAAATTCGGAGACATCACGGGGGTAGCGCGCGGCGGTCTGATGGGCGGCAGCCACCATGTCGGCATGGACCTGGTTGAGCGTATAGAAGCCGGTCTCCTGAAGATATTCCAGGCTGTGGCGATCCACCGAGTGAGGCCGGATGATCATGCCCAGCAGGGCGGGGTCAGCCCCCAGATGAAAACAGGAACTGACAATGGAGAGATTTTCCTGGCCATGGGCGGCGCGGGTGCCAAGCAGGTTGGCGCTCTTGAAGCCGGACAGGCTGTTGATCAGGTTGACCCGCTGTTGGCGTGGCAGGTCCTTGAGTGTATCGGCGGTCAGGTGCATGGTGTGCGTCCTCCTGTCGCCGTATTATCGGAAGGCGCCGTGAGTAACCCGTGGAGAGCCGCCTCTGTTGGTGGTGGCCGCGGGTGACGATGCATGACTGCAAACAGGTTCTTGACCGCTATGGCAAACCCTTTCGACCGTGACCACATTGTTCAGGAATGGCAGCCTCTCAACTGGGAGGCTTTCGATCCACTCAGCGACTCAACCCGTCGTTACGTGGCCTATTACGGTCTGAATTTCGCAGAAAACCTGCCCGACCTGGAGCACGGTTTCGGCTATTTTGAAGCGGCCGGGCATCAGCTGTCCGTGCATGCATGGCGACCTTCTGCGCCACGGGGAACCGTGCTGGTGTGCCATGGGTATTTTGATCACGTGGGCCTGTACCGCCATATCATCGGCCATGTGCTGGAGTTGGGGTATGCGGTATTGGCCTATGATTTGCCCGGCCATGGATTGAGCTCCGGCCCGCAGGCGGTCATCGATGACTTTCGTACCTACCGGGATGTGCTGGAGCAGTGCCTGGCGCTGGCCGACAACCATTTTCCCAAGCCCTGGCATGTGATCGCCCAGAGTACCGGTGGTGCCATCGTCATGGATTATCTGGTGAGCCGAGGTGATGGCGATGCCAACCCCTTCGAACAAGTGATTCTTCTGGCGCCTCTGGTGCGTCCGTTCAAATGGTCGACGGCGCGCTGGCTGCATACGCTGGTGAGCCCTTTTACGCGCAGTATCAAGCGGGTGTTTACCATCAATTCCAATGATCCGGATTTTCTGGATTTTCTGGAGAACAAGGACCCGTTACAGGCAAGGCGTGTGTCTGCGGTCTGGGTGTCGGCGCTGAAAAAATGGCTACCCGGTTTTGAAAAGGCCTCCCGGATCAAGGTGTCCCCGGTGGTGATTCAGGGAGATCTGGATGAGACGGTGGATTGGCAATATAACTTGAAGATGATTCAGGAAAAATTCCAGGATCCGCACATCCATATTTTGCCGGGAGCCCGCCACCAGCTTGCCAATGAAGAAGAGGGATTTCGCCGAAAAATTTTCTCAATTATCGACCAATACCTCGATTAATCAGCGATTTTACGCTTTGTTACTTGAGCTGCGGAACGAGTTCGCGGAAGGTAACGTCACATAATGGCAATGTTCCTTTTTTGATTATTGTTTCAAGGAGACAAACATGGATAAGAAACTGATGCTGGCGATGACCGCCGGTGCGGCGATGATGAGCCAGGTAGCGGTAGCCGATCTGAGTGCAGGCATCAATGCCGCCGTGAATGCGGAAGCGGATGCCAAAGCTACCGAGCAGGCTGTTCGTGATCAGCGTGATGCCGCCAAAGAGCGTGCAGAAGAAATGAAGGAAAACGCCAAGGCTCGCAAAGAAGCTGCCAAAGAAAAGGCAGCAGCCAAGAAAGAAGAAGCCAAGGCCAAGAAAGAAGCCATGAAGGAAGAGGCTGAAGCGCGTAAAGAAGCAGCTAAAGAGCGCGCCGAAGCTGAGCGTGAAGCGGCCAAAGAGCGTGCAGAAGCCGAGCGTGAAGCGGCAGAAGACATGAAGGACTCTGTCGAAGCTGGCGCCGACGTTAATGCCAGTGCCGAAGTTAACGGCAATGGTGCCAAGGCGAACGCAAACGTTAACGCCAACGCCAAAGAAAATGCCAGCGAAAAAGCCTGGTTCAACTTCTGGGACTAAGTGTTTCCGGAATGATTGAATAAAAAAGGCCGCTTGATGCGGCCTTTTTTATTGCCTGTGCTGGCCGTTAAATGACCCGACAGGGGTTATTTCCCTTTCGTTTCCCTGCCCTGGTACGTCGGCAATCAATACTGATTGACGATGCCATTTTCGCCAACCAGCACCACATCGGCCGGCCGTTTGGCAAACAGGCCATTGGTGACCACGCCGACAATGTTGTTGAGTTTCTCTTCCAGTTCGATGGGGTTCACGATATCCAGGTTGTGAACGTCAAGAATGATGTTGCCATTATCCGTGACAAAGCCCTCCCGGTATTCCGGTTGCCCGCCCAGTGCCACCAGTTTGCGGGCCACGTAAGAGCGAGCCATGGGGATCACTTCCACCGGCAGAGGGAAGCGACCGAGGCGCTTTACCTGCTTGGAGCCATCGACGATACAAACAAATTCCCGGGCCACGGCGGCCACGATCTTTTCTCGAGTCAGTGCACCACCGCCACCCTTTATCATTTCACGGTGGGCGTTCACCTCGTCAGCCCCGTCCACATAGACTGGCAAGCTGTCCACATCGTTTAGCGACAACACCGGTATGCCGTGACCCTTGAGTCGTTCAGCGGTGGCATCGGAGCTGGCAACGGCGCCCTTGATACGGTCTTTCATGGAGGCCAGGCCATCAATGAAAAAGTTGGCGGTGGAGCCGGTGCCGACACCAATGACCTCGCCCTCGGGAACGAAACGCAGAGCGGCCTCGGCGACCTGCTTTTTCAATGCATCCTGGTCCATCAAACTGTCCTGTCATGCCGGTAAATGGAAGCTGCGTGAATTATAGGGCAGGCGAGGCCACGACTCGACCCCGGCCTATCGCATTTATGCCGGTCACGCCCTAGACTAGGCAGGCTCCAGGGGCTCTATGGTCCCGTCCCCGATTCAGACACCAACCCGGACTCTTCCATGCTGGACAAATACGTCAAACGGATACTGCAATCCCGCGTCTACGATGTGGCGGTGGAAACGCCCATTCATGCAGCGCCGTTGATTTCCAAGCGTATCGGCAACCGGGTGCTGCTCAAGCGCGAAGACCTGCAGCCGGTGTTCTCCTTCAAGTTGCGGGGGGCCTACAACAAGCTCTGTCAGCTCAACGACGAGCAGCTGCAGCGAGGTGTTATCTGTGCCTCGGCGGGTAACCATGCCCAGGGGTTGGCCCTGGCTGCCAGCTCCATGGGCATCAAAGCCACCATTGTCATGCCGCGCACGACCCCGGATATCAAGGTCAATTCCGTACGTAACCATGGTGGCAAGGCAGTGCTGCACGGCGACAGCTTCGATGAGGCGCTGGCCCACGCGCGCAAACTGGAAGCACGGGATGGACTGACCTTCGTGCACCCCTATGATGATCCGGACGTAATCGCCGGGCAGGGCACGGTCGGCATGGAGATTCTCCGCCAGCAAAGCCGCGAACTGGATGCCATCTTTATCCCGGTGGGTGGCGGCGGGCTGGCGGCCGGAGTGGCGGCCTACGTGAAATATGTGCGTCCCGATGTGAAAGTGATCGCCGTGGAGCCGGAAGATGCCGCCTGTCTGAAGGCGGCGCGGGAAAAGAAGCGTCGGGTGACGTTGTCGGAAGTGGGGTTGTTTGCCGACGGCGTGGCGGTAAAACAGATCGGCAAGGAGACCTACAAGATCCTGCGTGATCATGTGGATGAGGTGATCACCGCAACCACCGACGAAATCTGTGCCGCCATCAAGGACGCCTTCGAGGATACCCGTGCCATCTGTGAGCCCGCTGGCGCCCTGGCACTGGCAGGGCTGAAAAACTGGGTGGCCAAGCACCAGGTCGAGAACCAGACGCTGGTGGCGATCCAGAGCGGTGCCAATGTGAATTTTGATCGCCTGCGACATGTCTCCGAGCGTGCGGAGTTGGGGGAGCAGCGCGAAGCGATTCTGGCGGTCACCATCCCCGAGCGCCCGGGCGCCTTCCGGTCATTCTGCCAGGCGCTGGGCCGACGCGGGATCACCGAGTTCAACTACCGCTATAGTGATGATCGGGATGCCAATATCTTTGTCGGTATCCAGCTGCGTCCCGGGGGCGAAGCCCTGCAGGCGCTGATGACAGAGCTGGAGGAGCGTGGCTACCCGGTGGTGGACATGAGCGGCAATGAGATGGCCAAGCTGCATATCCGCCATATGGTAGGGGGGCACACGCCGCGCCAGGATCTTCAGGAGCGCTTGTTCCGGGTGGAGTTTCCCGAGCGGCCCGGTGCGTTGATGAAGTTTCTCCAGTCTCTGGGCGAAAAGTGGAATATCAGCCTGTTCCACTATCGCAACCACGGTGCGGCCTATGGCCGGGTACTGGTGGGCTTTCAGGTCGAGGCCGGGAAGCACTCGCGGCTGCTGGCGGATCTGAAGAAGGTGCCTTACCCGATGGTCGAAGAAAGCGACAATCCGGCCTATCGGCTGTTTCTGAATTAGCCGGTTGAACTAAACGGTCGGGGGCTTGTCTCTCCGTGTCACCGGTCATCGACGAGTGAGTCGTACCCGTCATTTTTTTGCGTATTCTCCCGGGGTAATTGAACCAGTTAGCCGTGTTTTTTGTTAAGAAACGTCAGCAGGCATGGCTAACTGCTTGACTTTGCATTACGGAATGCTCAAATTTTGACCCGGTTGGCATTTTACATTTTGAAACAGGTTTAAAGTGACAGTCCTATTACGACTTTAGGGTCACTTTTACATATTGCTGTACCGCTTTTTGGGGATAGACACAATGAAGAAAAAGCCGGACGCCCTGGTGCTACTGGCTGTGGTATTCGGGTTGGGGGTGCTGATCAGCAGCCTGACTCATGGTGGCAACGAGCACGATTATCAACGCTACGCAGATAGCGCCGGTATCGTTGTCAGTCACAACCAGCAGTAACCGTCAGATCTACCGGCTGGTCCCACGGGGCCACCGGTAGGCTTCCTTCACTGACTCTCTGAAACACATAGCCTACGGCAACCAGTCTGGGCCGCCTGGGCCTGCGCGCCAGATCTTCCAGGGTGCGATCATAATAGCCTCCCCCCATCCCCAATCGGAACCCGTTGTCATCAAAGGCCACCGCCGGTAGCAGAATCACGTCCAGTGCCCACAGCGCCCGGCCACGATAGTGGTTGGCGGGCTCATGGATGCCGTAATTGTTGGGGCGCATGGGGTGATGACGCTGCCAGAGTCGAAACTGCAAATGGCCACGGCGGACAGGATCCAGGCGGGGCAGGTAGGTGGTCGCAAGGGCAAAGCGGGCATGCTGCTGGATGGGGAGCAGGTTCAGCTCGCCATCATTGGCCAGGTAGAGTGCCAGGTGCCGCGCCGGGCGATGTCCCAGGGCCTGGTCCAGCTGACCCGCAATACGCCGACTGGCACGACGGCGCTGGCCGGGCGTCAGAGAGCGGCGTTGCTGTCGGAACTGGCGGCGCAGTTGCCGCCGCAGGGCTGCGGTCATGGGCGGGCCAGAACGGAAATGAATAAAGGGTGCTTCCCGGTCCGCCGCTGCGGGTTTGACCCTTGAACCGTACGGTTCAAGGTGGAGGCAGCAGCGTTGCCCTTAGGCTTTCCGCTCATTGGGCGGACATGCACACGGACAAGGCAATGTATGCCCCCGGGTATTACTTTATCGGCTCAGGGACATGACCCTCTGGCGAACGGGCCAGGAAACACTCGCGTGCATTATAACAGGGGTGTCGGGGGCAGGTCAGGACTTGACAGGGACTATAGTTGCAAGTTGAAAGTTTCAAGTTGCAACGCGATTTGGGGTGTACGAGGTTGGCAACGCCACGTCCGCGATTCCGGGTTTGGCGCGGGCACGGCAAATGAAAACACAATGGCATATTTCGCGTTGAAACTGTCAACGTGAAACTTGCAGCTAAAGTTTCCGGCGGGCGTCCTCGAAGGCCTGGATTTCGTCTTCCAATCGGCTCAGTAGTGCCTGGACACGGGCTTCACTTTCCGAATCCTCGGACACCGCCTTGCGGGCGTTGAGCAGCTCATGGCTCATGTTCAGCGCTGTCATGATGGCGATGCGCTCCAGACCGATCACATTGGCGTCGCGGACTTCGCGCATCTGGGTGTCCAGATAGCGGGCGGCGGACAGCAGGTTGTCCTGTTCGCCGGGAGGGCAGGCGACGCGATACTCCTTGTCCAGCAGATGAATCACCAGGGAGTTTTCGTTAGACATGGCCGAAGGCACCGCATTGGCTGTGGATCAGTGTCAGGCAGGATGCCACGCTCAGGACTCCTGCTCCAGGGATTTCAGACGAGAGATGATGGCCTCGACCTTGTTGCGAGCCACATCGTTTTTTTTCAGCAGTTGGGCCCGTTCTTCCACCAGCTTGGCTTCGCGCTCATGCAGGGCCTGGTTTTCCTGACGCAGGCGTGAACTGATGCGCAGCAGGTCGTCGACGCGGGCTTCCAGTTGCCGTAGTTGTTGTTCCGTCGTCATGGCAAAATGTACGCTGTTCGCCTAAGGTGTGGGCCGCTTCGGGCCCGGCGTTCCCGTAGAGCCTGTAAACAGGCTCTCACCCTGCCGGTATTTTCCGGCAATGGCATCCCCACCCGGATTACAGGTTGTTTCAACTATAGGTGTGGGGTTTGCAAGGGTCAACGAAATTCAACCGTGGTAGCCACTTAGCGCACATTATTCACGGGCTGCCTGAGAAACCCAATTCCCTGAAGAACGGATCACTCCATGTCCAACCCGATTGATTTTGAAACCCTGGCCCAGGGCCTGGCCGTCGCCGGTGTGCCCCATTCCCCCAGTGAACTGCAAGGTGTCATGGCCGGTCTGCTGGCAACCGGGCATGGCGCACAGGATGAAGAAGTGCTCGGCATTCTGGCCTCGCACACCGATATTGAGGGCGGCTTTGACGGCGCCCTGGCAGGGGCGTTGATGCGGGTTCGTGACCAGTTGGCGCAGGGCTACGAGGGGACCGGGCTGGAATTGACGCTGCTGTTGCCCGCGGATGAAGACGATCTGGGGCTGCGGGTGGCGGCAGTGGCGCAGTGGTGCGAGGGGTTCCTGGTGGGATTTGGCACCGGCTCCGCGAATACCCGTGACAAGGACCTGTCCCCGGGTATCCAGGAGGCCCTGTCCGATCTGGCAGCCATCAGTCAGGTGGCAACGCCGGAAGAAAGCGGCGACGAAGAGGAAGACATGTTCGAACAGGTGGCGGAACACTGCCGGATGGCCGCATTGATGATTTACACTGAGCTGGTCATGCGGCACCAGGGCAAGCCCGTGCCGGAGCCGGCTACGCCGCCGACCCGCCACTAGGGGAGCATTGAAAAACAGCACCAGCGTTGTGTTTTCTGTGGGGAGCGCAAGCATCGCTTCCCGCGCTAAAACAGCGGTGCCGCGATCACCAGTCAAGGAGTGGTTTTGAGTATCCATCGCCAGGAATTCGCCCGTCGCCGTCAGGAGCTGATGGGCATCATGGGTCCCAACAGCATCGCCATCTTGCCGGCCGCCCCGGAGCGCACCCGTAACCGGGATGTGGAATACCCCTACCGGCAGAACAGTGATTTCTGGTACCTCACCGGGTTTGCCGAGCCGGAAGCGGTCATGGTGTTGCTGCCTGGTCGTGAGCATGGGGAATATGTGCTGTTCTGCCGTGAGCGGGATCGCGCCATGGAAATCTGGAATGGTTACCGGGCCGGGCCAGATGGTGCCGTGGCGGATTTTGATGCGGATGATGCCTTTCCCATCGGTGATATTGATGAAATCCTGCCGGGTTTGATCGAGGGGCGGGAGCGGGTCTATTACGACCTGGGCCATGATGCGGAATTCGATCGTCGCCTGATGGGGTGGGTCAACAGCATCCGTGAGCGGGTCCGCTCCGGTGCCCAGCCGCCGGGTGAATTTGTGGCCCTGGCCCACCATCTTCACGACATGCGCCTGTTTAAGAGCGCGGCCGAAATCAAGCTCATGCGTCGGGCGGCCAGCATCTCCGCCGGTGCCCATGTGCGCGCCATGCAGGCCGTTCGGCCCGGCATGATGGAATACCAGCTGGAAGCGGAATATCTCCATGAGTTCATGCGCCATGGTTCGCGCAGTCCGGCCTACCCGAGCATCGTCGGCGGCGGCGCCAATGGCTGCATTCTTCACTACATCGAGAATAGCCAGAAGCTCAGGGATGGGGATCTGGTGCTGGTGGATGCGGGTTGTGAGCTGGAACATTACGCCTCGGATATCACCCGTACCTTTCCGGTGAATGGCACGTTCAGCAAACCCCAGCAGGCCTTGTATGAGTTGGTATTGGCCAGCCAGCACGCCGCCATTGCCGCGACCCACCCCGACAATCACTGGAATGTGCCTCACGAGGAAGTGGTGAACATCCTCACGCAGGGGCTGCTTGACCTGGGCCTGCTCAGCGGCGAGTTCAACGAGCAGGTGGAAACCGAAGGCTATCGCCGTTTCTTCATGCATCGTACCGGCCACTGGCTGGGCCTGGATGTGCATGATGTGGGGGACTATCGGGTGCAGGATCAGTGGCGGCAGCTGGAGCCGGGCATGGCTTTGACCGTGGAGCCGGGTCTCTATGTGGCCCCGGATGATGACACCGTGGACGAGCAGTGGCGTGGCATCGGTATTCGTATTGAAGATGATGTGGTGGTGACCAAAGACGGTTGTGATGTGCTCACCCACGAGGTGCCCAAGGAAGTGGCGGATATCGAAAAGCTCATGAAGGAATCCGTTGCACGTTGAAAGTTTCAAGTTGCAACGCGGTCACTGTTCTCTGCATCTTTGAGGGCGTGTCCGCCTATCTGGGCTAAGCGCGGGCAGGACCTTTGACGCGGTACTGCCTTTTTCGCGTTGAAACTTGTAACTTGCCTCTTGAAACTCAACGGGACGTTTGTAATGACGCAACAACCTTTGCTGATAGTCGGTGGTGGCATGGCCGGGGCGCTGCTGGCGTTGTTGTTGCGTCACCATGGTGCTGCGGCTGTAACGCTGGTGGAAAGCCATCCGCTGACGTTGCCTGACGCGCCGCCGCTGACGCCCAGTTTTGATGCCCGCAGCACGGCCCTGTCCGCCGGCACCCTGGCGGTGCTGGATGCGCTGGGGCTGGGGGACGCTATTCGCCAGCATGCCGCCCGCATTGATACGGTGCATGTGTCGCGCCGCTCCCGGCTGGGGATCACCCGCCTGCGCGCCAGCGAGGAAGGGGTGCCGGCCCTGGGGGCGGTGGTGGAAAATCGCTGGCTCGGGTTTGTGCTGCTGCAGGCGCTGTATGCGGATGCCGCCATCGAGGTGCTGGCTCCGGAACGGCTCACGGCCATTCGCCGCCTGCCGGATGGCTATCAGGTCACGCTCGACAGTGGCAGTCGCCGAACCACGCCGCTGTTGATCGCTGCGGACGGGGCAGGGTCGCGTACCCGCGAATGGCTGGGGGTGAGCGCCCGCACCACAGACACCGGGCACGATGCCCTGATTGCCAATCTCTCCCTGGCAGCCCCCCACCATGGTGTCGCCTACGAACGGTTTCTCAATGAGGGGCCGCTGGCCCTGTTGCCTCTCCCCGACCAGCGCTTCGCTCTGGTCTGGACAGGTCCCCGTGATCAGGTGGACCGCTGGATGACGCTGCCACCGGACGCGATGCTGGCGGCACTGCAGCAGCAATGTCCGGCGGATGCGCCCCGCATTAACGGGGTGGGTGAGCGACAGCGCTATCCACTGGTGTTGACCCATGCCTGTGCTCAGGCGGTGCCCTATGGCGTGGTGGTGGGTAACGCCGCCCATACCCTGCATCCGGTGGCCGGGCAGGGGTTCAACCTGACTGTACGGGACCTGGTGCATCTGGCCTCCACCGTGGCGGGCGCCCCGGAGCCGGGCGACCTGGCATTGTTGCAGCAGTACACCGCGCGCCGTGAACAGGACCAGGCACTGATCAGCCAGGCCTCGCGCTGGCTGCCGGAATTGTTCCGGGTACAGCAGCCGTTGTTCGCCCACAGCCGGCAACTGGGGCTGGTGGCCATGGATATCCTGCCCGGCCTGCGCCAGGGCTTTGCGCGCCGCGCCATGGGACTTTGAAAAGGCAGTTGCAAGTTGACAGTTTCAAGTTGCAACGCGATCGCAGGTTGTCGGATGTTTGGCGCCGAGCCCGCGATATCAGCTTTGAGCGCGGGTACGGCCTTGTGAACATGGAAAAGTCTTTCCGCGTTGAAACTTTCGACTTGTAACTTGCAACTCAGCACTGGATGCACCCATGACAGAACAACCGGATTCCCAACACATAGTCATCGTCGGCGGTGGCATGACCGGGGGCTTGCTGGCGGTGTTGCTGGCAGAACAGGGTTTGCCGGTGACGGTGCTGGACGGGGCGCCGCCCCCGCAGATGCCAGCAGGGCCGGCTCAGTTGCGGGTCTCCACGTTGACCGAAGCCAGTCACTGGCTGTTGCGCAACAGTGGCGTCTGGGATCGGCTGGATCAGAGCCGGGTGCAGCCCTACGACGCCATGCAGGTGTGGGACCAGGATGGCACGGGCCAGGTGTACTTCCGTGCCGATGATGTGGGGGCCACGTCCCTCGGCTGGCTGCTGGAGAATGGACACCTGGCAGCAGCGCTGTACCGGCGTGCGGCGGACCTCGCCAACCTGGACTGGCGCTGCGGGGTGCCGGTGGAGGGCGCTCGCCGTGAGGGAGGCCGCTGGCAGGTATGGGCCGGCGACGAGCAGTGGCAGGCGGATCTGCTGGTCGGTGCCGATGGGGCCCGTTCGCGGGTGCGCGACTGGGCCGGTATCAGTGGCGGCGCCCGTGACAGTGGTCATCATGCGCTGGTGGCCACCATTACCACAGCCTTGCCTCACGGCGCCTGTGCTCGCCAGGTGTTCATGGAGTCGGGGCCGCTGGCCTTGCTGCCCCTCTACAGTGACCCGCAGCAGGGGGATCAGCGCCAGTGTTCCATTGTCTGGTCCGGCTGGCCGCAACGGATTGCCGACCTGCGCGAGCAGACACCGGAAGGGTTCGCCGCAGAGTTGCAGGCGGCCTGTGGCGAGGCGTTGGGCGAGGTCTCGCTGATCAGTGAGCGGGCCGTCTTCCCGATCCAGGAGCGCCATGCCAGCAGCTATGTGGCGGCGGGCCTGGCACTGGTAGGTGACGCGGCCCATGTGATCCACCCTCTGGCGGGGCAGGGCGTCAATCTGGGGTTGCTGGATGCAGCGGTGCTGGCGGAAGAGGTGGGCCGGGCGGTGCAGTCCGGCAGATCCTGTGCCGACAGTGCCGCTCTGGCCCGTTACCAGCGCCGACGCCGGGGAGAAAATCTGCTCATGCAGAACGCCATGCGCGGCTTTCAACAGCTGTTCGGGCAGCGTGCCCTGCCGGTGCGCTGGCTGCGCAATACCGGGATGCGCTGGGTCAATCAGGCGGGACCGCTCAAGCGCTTGTTCGCCAGTCAGGCCATGGGGCGGGGGGCGGATCTGCCGGCGCGAGCGCGGCCCCTTTCCGGAAGTCCGTAGCGGTAGAGCTTGGCCGGAAATCCTGCCATACTTGCGCCACAATTAAGAATCATTCTTGTTTCCTTCCGCATCTGATGGAGTCCATGACTATGCGCGCTATTGCCCTGTTGGCGACTGCCGTTGTCACGCTGTCCGGTCTGTGGGCCTGTTCCGAGCCTGCGACCGAAGAAGAACTGGTGGTCTATACCTCGCGCAATGATCACCTGATCAAGCCGGTTTTCGATGCCTACACCGAGGCCACAGGCGTCAAGATTCGTTATATCACCGACAATGCGGCGGCCCTGACCGCCCGGTTGCTGGCGGAAGGTGAGCGTTCCCCGGCGGACATGCTGATCACCGTGGATGCCGGTAACCTGTGGAATGCGGCGGACAAGGGCTTGTTGCAACCGGTGGAATCCCAGGTGCTGGCCGCCAATGTGCCGGCGGCACTGACGGATCCGGAAAACCGCTGGTTCGGTCTGACGGTCCGGGCCCGCACCCTGGTTTACGCCACCGACCGGGTAGACCCGGCGGCATTGTCCAGCTACGAAGCCTTGGCAGACCCGGCCTGGAAGGGGCGTCTGTGCCTGCGCACCTCCAAAAAAGTCTATAACCAGTCCCTGGTAGCGACCATGATCCAGCGACTGGGAGAAGAGAAGGCTGAGGAAATTGTCCGTGGCTGGGTGGCCAATCTGGCCACCGACGTGTTCTCCAACGACACCGCGCTGATGGAGGCCATTGTGGCTGGACAGTGTGATGTGGGAATAGTGAATACTTACTACTTTGGCCGCATGAAGCAGGACAATCCGCAGCTGCCCCTGGCCCTGTTCTGGGCCAACCAGGACACCAGCGGCGTGCATGTGAATATCTCCGGGGCGGGCGTGACCCGTCATGCGCCGCAGCCGGAAAAGGCTCGCGACCTGCTGGAATGGATGACCCAGCCGGAAGCCCAGAAGCTGCTTGCTGACCGTAATATGGAATACCCGGTCAATGCGGCGGTGGAGCCCGCCGACGAAGTGGCGTCCTGGGGGGACTTCAAGGCCGATGATCTGAACGTCAGTGTGGCCGGTGCCCTGCAGGTGGACGCCGTCAAACTGATGGACCGAGCCGGATACCGGTAACCGGTGCAAGCTCGGGGCGCCCTGTCTGTCAGCGGGGCCAGCGTACTGTTGCTGGCCCTGTTGGTAGTGGTTCCGATTGCGGTTCTGCTGGCGGCCTGGCAGCAGGAGCAATGGGCTACCTGGCAGCACCTGCTGGATACGGTGTTGTGGCAGCTGGTGGGCAACACCCTGTTCCTGGTGATCGGGGTCACCATCGGTGTCCTGTTGCTGGGCGTATCCCTGGCCTGGTGTGTGGCCACCCAGGAGTTCCCCGGGCGCCAGTGGCTCCAGTGGGCGTTGCTGCTGCCCATGGCCATGCCCGCCTACGTGCTGGCTTTCGTGATGGTGGACCTGCTGGACTACGCCGGTCCCATCCAGACCTTCCTGCGCCAGTGGCTGCCGGCACTGCCCGGCTTCAGTGCCCGTCATCCCCTATGGGTGGTGATCACCCTGTCGCTGGTGCTCTACCCTTATGTCTACATGCTGGCGCGGCTGGCTTTTGAAGCGCAGGGGCGTGCGGTACTGGAGCAGGCCCGGATCCTCGGGGACAGCGCCACCTCGGCCTTCTTCCGGGTGGCCTTGCCCATGGCGCGGCCCGGCATTGCCGCCGGGTTGGCCCTGGCCTTGATGGAAACCCTGGCGGACTTCGGTGCCGTCAGTATCTTCAATTTCGATACCTTCACCACCGCCATCTACAAGAGCTGGTACGGCCTGTTCAATCTGCAGGCGGCGGCGCAACTGGCGTCCCTGTTGCTGCTCTTTGTGGTGGTGGCTCTGTGGTTGGAGCGCCGGGCCCGCAGCCGGGCTCGTTACAGCGAGATCGGTGGGCGTCAGACGCTGCGAAGCCGCCCGCGGCTGGCCTGGGGGGTGACCCTGTTTGCCTTCAGTGTCCTGTTCCTGGCGTTCCTGATGCCGGTGAGCCGTCTGCTCTATTGGGTGATCGATCACGGTCTGATGCAACTGGACGCCCGTTTTCTCAACCTGATCTGGCGAACCTTCCTGCTGGGGACCATGGCGGCGCTGCTGGTTCTGATGCTGGCCGGCTGGCTGGCCTGGGTGAAACGTCACCAGTCATCCCCGGCGGTCTCGGCGGCGGTACGGCTGGCGACCCTCGGTTATGCCTTGCCCGGTTCCGTGTTGGCGGTGGGCATCATGATCAGCTTCAGCAAGGTGGAAGGCTGGCTGGCAGATCTCGGGGCCGGGATAGCCCTGGTCAGTACCCTGGCCGCCCTGTTGCTGGCCTATGTGGTGCGCTTCATGGCGGTGGGCTTTGGCCCGGTGGAGAATGCGTTGCAACAGGTACGCCCCAGCCTGGTGGAAGCGGCCCGGACCCTGGGGGCCACGTCGGCGGAAGTGGGGCGGCGGGTGTATGTGCCGATGATGTTGCCAGGGCTGCTCACGGCCCTGCTGCTGGTGGGCATTGATGTGATGAAGGAAATGCCCGCCACCCTGCTGCTGCGACCCTTCGGCTGGGATACGCTGGCGGTGCGGATTTACGAGCTGACCGCCGAAGGGGAGTGGGAGCGCGCGGCAGCGCCGGCACTGACTCTGGTGGTATTGGGGCTGGTTCCCGTCATCGTACTCACCCGCCGGCGACCGGTGCGGCTGAGCCGCTCCCGCCCAGCCTGATCGCCCGCCTCCGGCTTTGGGCGTAACATCGCCAATCCTGTTAGGAAATTCCTCCTATCTGCTTTGATATCGAAGCGTTTATTTTTTGTGTATATATGTAAATAAAGTGACCGTTTTGGCATTTGTTGTGATGTTTTCCTGAACCGAAGTTGGTACGTTAATACCAACTTATTGCTCGCATAACTGCGTATGCAATAAACGACAATAAAAATTGCCCCGTCCCGGGCGCGTCTTTTGGAGAGCTTCATGACAATACGGAAACTGCTGCCAGCCGTTCTGGCGGGCGCTGGTGTGATGTCTGTGTCACCGGCTATGGCCAGTATGGGGAATATCGGCACCACCTACGGGGTACTCCCCTCGGACCTGGCCTCAGCCCAGGCATTGTCCCTGTTCAACAGCCAGGTCTCAGCGACTTACTACAACCCGGCCTATCTGGCCCACGATGATCGCGGTGAACTGACTACCGGCCTGCTCCATGCCGATCATGAGTTGCGTGCCAGCAGCCTCGGGGGCGCCGCTCCCCTGCCGCGCAACAGCGACGTACTGCAGGACTCGCCTTCCCAGCACACCCTGCTGGGGATGAAGACGGATCTCTCATCGCTGACCCGCTTTAACCACCCCATGTACCTGGGTTTCATGCTCGGGGTCGAGAAGTACGGGGAGGAAATGCTGGCATTTCATTCCGAAACGTCGGTGGAGGGGCAGTATTTCGAATATGGGCGCCAGCCTCTGTTCCTCAATCTGGGGGGCGGCATGCAGATCTGGCGGGGTCTGGATATGGGGCTTTCTGCCCGTATCACCCTGCATTCGGAGGCGGAACTGGTGGCCACCTCCACGCTGGGTGGCGAGACCAGTTATGAGACGCTCAATGTGTCGGCCAAACCCTCCATCCGGCCTATTTTTGGCCTCAACATGGACTGGGGCGAAAGTTTCTGTGCCCAGGGCAGTGACTGTTGGTTCGAGGGCCTGGAGACCGCTTTCAGTTTCCGCGGGTATTCCAATACCAATACCACGGTGGATTCCACGATCACTATTCCCGGGACGGTACTGGACCCGGGGATCAATCTGGCGATCAGTACGGTGGATTCCTACCAGCCCAATATCTATGCGGCCGGTCTGGCGTATGGTCGCGATCGCTGGCGCGTGGGCCTGACCCTGGAAATGCAGGAGTGGTCTCGTCTGGAAGAAGAGCTGGAGGGCGACACCATCAAGGATCAGGCGGTGCAGTTTGACGGCGCGCCTTATGCACTGGAATTCAAGGACATTGTGGTGCCCCGGGTCGGTGGCGAATTCCACATTGATGACACCTACAAACTCACCGGCGGGGTGGCGTTCAGTGAGTCGCCGCTGGATTCCGATGGGTCCCTGGAGGTGAATTACCTGGATACCGACAAGTGGATCCTGGGGCTGGGACTGACGGCGGAATACACGTCGGTGCCGGTGCTTGCCTATCCGGTGCGGATGGATCTGGCCTATCAGTACCAGAAGCTCGAGGCGCGCACCTTTGACCTGTACGACCGGCGCTCCCCGTCCTTCCCGCAGCCCTATGAAAGCGTGGATGCGGAGGGGGATGTGCATGTGTTCTCCGGCTCCATCACGCTGAAATTCTAGGAGATCGGCGATGAAAACAAGAATGCTCTGGCTGGCGCTTGCCGCCACCACGCTGGCTGCCTGTGGCGGTGATGCTGGCGACACGCCTTCCATTGCCGGCTGGCAACAGGCGGAGATCTATTACAGCTATCCCTACGATGGGCAGCAGAACCTGTCACCAAAGACACCACTGGTACTGCGGTTTTCCCACGCCATGGACGTGGATGCCAGTCATTTCACGCTGCTGCAATGTGGACCGCAGGACTGCAATGACAGCGGGGATAACCGTGTGGCGCTGCAGGCACCACGCTCTCTGGACGGGGGCATGGGCGTAAGCCTGCAGCCCGAGGCGCCGTTGCTGCCCCATCATCATTATCGTTTGGTGATGAGCGGGGTTGAAACGCCCCGGGGCAATCCGGTCTTCCCGGATGGAGGGCTGGATTTCACCACCCGTCTCAGCGAGGACGGACCGCTGTCCTATCAGCAGGGCGGGGCCGATCTGGCAGTCAGCCAGGTCATTCCCGACGGGCAGTTGCTACCGTTTATGGACTTTTCCACCTTGCGGCTGCGTTTTAACCAGATCCTCGATCCCGCCACCCTGGTTTACGGGGATACCGATGGGGAGGCCTCGGTGGAGCTGGAGCACAACGGCAATACGGTACCGGCAGCCCTGCTGGTAAAAGGCAATGCCATTACCGTGGACCCCCTGGCGGATCTGACCCCAGGTCAGTCCTATACCCTGAAGCTCACCCCCGCTGTCCGCGGTGTGGGGCAGGCACAGCTCACCGGCGGTTACCAGCAGAGCTGGGTCGCCCGTGATTCCATGCCCCGGGCGACGCTGGTACAGGAGGCACTGAGCGCCAGCGATGATGCCCAGGACCCCTGTAATGATCCGCAGGCGCTGGTTGCCAAGCTCACCGGCGCGACCATGAACTGTGTGCCGATCCAGTCCACGCTGCTGGGGGACAAGGACGCCACCATGCAGACCGGCGATGTTTTTGCGCAGTTGGCCTACTTGCCCAACTACCCGGATGTGTCGCCACTGCGAATTCCTCGCAATAGTCTGCTGACCGGTACCAACGTCAGCGTCAATGTGGCCGGTGAAGTGGCTGCCGGCATTGAGACCGGCGCCATCTCGGTGACCTTCCTGTCCGATGCGTCCGGTTATCTGTTGCCCAACCCCTACAGTGATGCGCATCAAGCCCCCAAGCAGGTGAAGTTGTTCATGGATGTGTCCATGACGGCGGAAAACCCGGAGGCCAACGGCGCGCTCAGCCAGACGCTGCTGCATGTGGAGCTCAATGGCATGGCGCTGGTGAAGGACGGCCGTATGGAAATCGATGCGGTGGGCATCGTGGAACCGAAAGTGCTTGGCCAGGAAACGGCCTTCGGTCTGCTCAGTTTCCACATGAAGTCCTATGAGGATCAGGAGAACGCCCCGCAGCCGGTGCCTGATAGGACCGCACCGGCACTGCAATCCATGGTGCCCGCCGTAGAGGATGATGGCACGGCCCTGAGCGCCCGCCCCGGTGACGCGGTGATCCTGAACTTCAATGAACCTTTGGACACCGCCACCTTGCAAGCCGGAGCGACCTTCGGTCTGCACCATAATGGCAGCCCTGTGCCGGTGGACTGGTCTCTGGATGGGGCCTCCCTGATCATGCGCCCGGTGACGCCACTGGCTTTCGGGGAAAGCTATACCGCGGTTGTCAGTAGTCAGGTCACTGATCTGGCAGGCAATCCGGTCAATCCGGTCAATGCCACGTTCAGTTTGCCGACCCGGGTGGGGGAGGTGGCGCCGCCCATTGTGCTGACCAGCTATCCCGGCTTCCCCTGTGCGGCCGACAAGGCTCACTGGGAAATCGAAGCGGGCAACCATGGCTTTTGCCAGGGGGGTTCCACGGATGATGATCGTAATCCGGTACCGCACCTGCCGGCGGATCGCTCGATCCGGGTCAATTTCTCCCGGGATATCGCGGCGGACTCCGTGGTGTTCGACAATACGGATGCCTGTGGTGTGGGCAGTTTTCGGGTGGAGAAGGTTGAACTGGATCCGGCCACCGGGCGGCCCATGCGGTACGACGAGGACGGCAAGCGCAAGTACCGCTGCGAAGCCGGGGTGACCGGCAAACTGACAGTGGGGACACGTAGCCTGGTCTTTACCCCGGACGCGCCCTGGGAAGAAGGAGCCTATTACCGCTATATCCTGATGAGTGTGAATCGCACGAGCGCCCAGCTGCCCGACGATTGCCGCAGCGGCGAAGCGATCTGCTCCTCGGATGGCAAGCGTCTGCAGACCGCCTTGTTGCGCGCCCCGGATGGCGATATGGGCGGGCCGGACATGCATCTGCATTTCATCGCCAGCGCTCCCGTTGCCAGTGTCTTCCAGCCGCTCAAGAACCTGCCAACGGCAGACTTGAACGGCAATGGCCTCTTTGATCAGGGGGAGCCCGGTTATAACGGTGGCGACCCTGGTGCCAACACCACGGCGCTGATCATTGACAAGAGCAAGGGCGACAACGGCAGTGAAGGGGGGGTGTCCGATCCCGCCCTAATCTGTGATGTGCCGGAGCAGTGTGGCATTCATGTGGTCGGTGGACTGAACTCTGAAGTCATCGGCGCCGCGGAGCCCTACGATGACCCGGCAACCGCAGACGTCGAAGCCTGGCCGGCGGTTCGTGTGGGCCTGTACCCGACGATGATCCAGGCATCATCGGTCACCCTGAAGGTGAAAATTCTCGGCATCGCGGAAAGCGACACGCCCACCGAAACCCAGTACATGCGCATGCGCTATCACTGTGTAGCCTGGCCGGAGGACGCGGACAATTACTGTGGTAAGCAGAATCCGGATGGCAGCTTTGTCTACGACGAATGGGCGCGTCAGGGGCTGATCCCGGGCTGGATCGTCGAGACGCCGACGGGGCCGGAGTTTCGTGCGGATGTGAATCTGTACCTGGATGCGCCCTACATGCACATCCTGCTCGACGGTTCACACAATCAACACAGCTACCCGTTGACCATGAACCTTGCCGGCTCGGTCCGTTTCCTGCCGGACGGCCGTATGGTGATCGAACAGGTGAATGCCAATGACATCGCCGTGGATGTGAATCTGTCAGTGTTGTTCCTCAACCCGAAGATCTACCTGAAGATTCCTGCCGGAGGCGTCAAGCTGCAGTACTTGGGCGAACCCATCAAGCAGTAATCTCCTGGTGAACCCCTGCCGGCCTTCGGGCCGGCTTTTTTTCTAGGCCCGGCGGGTTTCACGAAGACATCTCATGGCGCAAACCGAAACCGGCCGGTTACATCGGTTAACAATACCCGCTTCCCCACCTACTTTTCTCAACCATTCCCAACTTTTTGCCAACGGCGTTGGCACTCGCGTTTTGTTTGACTTATTGCATATACACAGGGGGGAATAGTCGAGAGGCTGCATAGCTTCACGCGCTGTTCTCCTGTCGCCTGAAAATGTAAGACTAGGGCGAAAACCCGAATAACAAACGCCGGAGAAGCGCTATGACGACCAAGACCCTGACCCGCTGGGGGGCCGCTGCCATTGTCAGTACTGCCCTTTCGTGCCCTGCTTTTGCTGCCATGGGTAACACCGCCAGTACCTATGGCCTGCTGCCCGCCGATGTGGGGAGTGCCATGGCACTGTCCATGTTCAACTCCCAGGCTTCCGCCCTTTACTACAACCCGGCCTACCTGACCCGGGACCCTCGCGGTGAGCTGACCGTGAGCCTGCTGCACGGTGAGCAGGAACTGCGCGCGGTCAGCCAGGGTAATCCCAACGGTGGCTCTCCCGCTGTGATTCGGGAAGGCGATGTGCTGAATGACACGGATTCCCAGCAGCAGGTCATCGCGCTGAAGACGGATCTGACCGACCTGACCAAGTTCGAGCACCCCATCTACTTCGCCATCATTGCCGGCGTGGAAAAATTCGGTGAAGAAATGCTGGCGTTCAAGTCCCAGAACAGCCGTGAAGGGCAATTCTTCAGCTACGGTCGTCAGCCCCTGTTCCTCAACCTGGGGGGTGGCCTGGAAATGGCTAACGGGATTACCACCGGTGCCTCTGCGCACATTTCCCTGCGCTCGGAAGCCCAGCTGATTGCCAGCGCTGACCTGGCCGGTGAAACCCAGTACGAAGAGCTGAACGTGAATGCCAAACCGGTGATTCGTCCGGTGCTGTCCATGAACCTGGAGTGGGACAAGATGTTCTGCGGCAAGGAAGATTGCGGCATCTGGACTGGTCTGGAAACGGCGTTTGCCTTCCGCGGTCATACCGAAGCGCGCACCTCTGTCGAGTCTAATCTGACCATTCCCGGCACAGTGATTGATCCGGGCATCACGGTCTTGATCGACACCATCGATTCCTATCAGCCGGACATCTTCAGTGCCGGCCTGCTTTATCACTTCAGCGACAACTTCCGTGCCGCAGTAACCGTGGAGCAGCAGAACTGGAGCGACCTGGAAGACGAGCTGGAGCGTGACACCGTCAAGGACCAGGCCAATGCGGAATTCAAGGACATCGTTGTCCCCCGTGTCGGTGCCGAGTGGACCGTCAACGATCACATGATTCTCTCTGCCGGCGTGGCCTACCAGGAAAGCCCGCTGGAAAGCATTCAGACCCCCGATGTGAACTACCTGGACAGCGACAAGCTGATCGTGGGTGTCGGCTCGTCCCTGATCATCAAGAACCCGCCGATTCTTGCCTACCCGGTGCGTCTGGATTTCGGTTACCAGTTCCAGAAGCTGGAAGAGCGTGATTTCGAACTGACCACCACCCGTCCTGGTGTAAGCAACCCCTATGAAGTGGTGACTGCAGACGGTGATGTCCATGTGTTTTCCGGTGCGGTTACACTGAAGTTCTAACGGAGGTGTTCCATGAAAAAGAATAATATCGCCCTGACAGCTCTGGCCGCGCTTGCCGTGGCCGGCTGTAGCGGGGAAAAAGACGGGGTCAGTTTCAATACCCCCACATTCAATGCCCGCAATCTGCATTACACCTATCCGCTGGATAACCAGACGCAGGTGGCGCCGCGCGCCATCGTGGCCCTGCAGTTCAGTCATAGCGTGTCCGCCACCGTGGACAACTTCGTCTTCACGGATGCGGAAGGTGTGGATGTGGCCTTTACCCTGGAATCCGTCGCGGATGGCCGGGGTGTGGTGCTCACCCCGGTTGATGCGCTGGCCCCGGCCACCGACTACAAGGTGGTCATGAATGGCGTCACCGTGTTGGGTGAAACCACGACCTTCAAGGATGGTGAGTTGAACTTCACCACCCGTGCGGCCCTGGAGGGCCCGCTGGATACCCAGCAGACCGCGGCCACGTTCGAGGTGGAGTCCATCTTCCCGGATGACCAGCAGTTCGAGAGCATGGATTTCTCCAGCTTCCGGCTGCGCACCACCAAGGCCATTGATGCCTCTACGGCAGTCTATGGGCAGACGGTCAGCCTGATGAGCAATGGCGAACTGGTGCCGGCGCAATTGCTGGTGGGGCGCACAGCGATCACCGTGGACCCCTTGGAAGACATGACACCGGGTCAGACCTACGAGCTGGGTGTGAGTGGTGTGTTGAGCCAGTCCGGTGAAACCATTACTGCCTTTACCCATTCGACGGTGCCCCAGGACACCACCTCGCCCACCACCGGTGAGCGAGCGGTGCTGGTTACCAACGCCCCGCCTGCGGATGATTCCCTGGGTTGCCTGGATGACGGAGTGATCACCTCCGATCTGACCGGCCAGCCGATCAACTGTGTGCCGGTAATCGGTACCCTGTTGCAGGACAAGACGGTCTCCAAGCAGTCCGGTGATGTCTATGCCGAGCTGGCCTTTGCCCCCAATTTCCCGGAAATCACCCCGTTGCGGGTGAAGAAGGGCGGTATCCTCAAAGGGGATGCGCTGGAAGTCTTCATCGGCGGTGAAGTGCCGGTGGGCTTCGACTCCGGTGAAGTGACGGTACAGATCATTTCCGATGCCACCGGTTATCTGTTCCCCAACCCCAACGCAGAAAGTGATGATGCGCCCAAACAGCTGCGGCTGATGATGGATGTGGCCACGTCCACCGCCGACGCGCGCGCCAACGGTGCCTTTACCCAGAACCTGATGCATCTGGAGCTGGTGGGTACCGGTCTGATCGAGGATGGCCAGCTCAATACCGATGCCATCACCGTGGTGGAGCCGCGGGTGCTGGGCGTGGAAAACAGCTACGGCGTGTTGAGCTTCCGCATGGAATCCTATCGGGATCAGGAGACTGCGCCCATGCAACCGGCGGATGCGGTGAACCCCTTCGTGCTGGTCATGGATGGCGACAACGGTCAGGAACTCTCCTGGCAGCCCGGTAATGTGGCGGATCGCATGGAGCCCGGTGAGCCCATCGTGATCCACTTCAATGAGGCCCTGGAGCCGCAAAGCATTGAGGCAGGTGCTTCGTTGATGCTGACCAAGGGCGGCGTGGCCGAGCCCTTCAGCTGGGAGCTGGATGGCAACGCGCTGGTGATTACCCCGGACACCCCGGTGGAGTACGGCGTCGAGTATGTGGTCACGACGACCCCGGAAATTACCGATCTGGCAGGCAACCCGCTGCAGATGCTGGATTCCCTGGAAGGGGATAACTCCCTGGACTTCACCCTGCCGGAATATGTGGTGGATGAGGGCGGCGAAGATGTACGTCGTGGTCCCTTTGCCTCTACCGTCTACCCGGGTTTCCCCTGTGCCAGCAGTGCCGCGACCCAGGGTGAAATCGACGCCGGTACCCAGGGTGTGTGTGTGTCTTCCAGCCCGGAAGGAGATCAGGTGGTGATTGATGAGCTGCCGATCGTGGGGCTGCCGGCCAACCGTCCCATCAAGGTCCGTTTCTCTCAGAACATGGACCCGTCCACTCTGGTACTGGGTGACACCGTGCTGGTGCAGGAAGATGACAATGGCACCTGGGTGGATGTGGCGGGTGAACTCACCGTGGAAACCCGTGGCTTCACCTTTACCCCCAACCAGCCCTGGGATGACACCGGCGCCACCCTCTACCGCTACGTGATGGTGGGTAACGGCGGCGGAACCGGCTGTGCCGGCATCTGCTCCGACGCCGGTCTGCCGCTGCAGACCGCGCCGCTGCTGGGCGGAGGCCTGAAAGACGGTGGTCCGGATATGGAGATCCTGTTCCGGGGTGAAGCGGCAGCAGACACCATCTTCCAGGAGCTGGCCAACCTGCCCAGCGCGGATGTGAACAACAACTTCCAGATCGACAGCAACGAGCCGGTTCTGGTCGCTGACACTCTGGATCCGGCTGACACCCCCGCCAATGCCACCTTCATCGTGCCCCGCGGCACCGGGGGCGAGGGCGCCATTTCCTACGCCAACACCGGTTGTGGTTTTGACAATGTGGCCGCCGGCGAGCCGACCCAGTGTGACAGCGACAAGATCATGTACGTGACCGGGTTGCTGAATACCGAGATTCTGGATTTCGATGCGGAAAACCAGGGTGTGCCTGTGGTTATCTACCCCACCACCGTGGCGTTGACCAACCTGGATGCCACGGCAGTGATCGGGCTCAAGCTGTCCGACGACGGCTTGCTCAGCAGCATCCCCATCATCGGTGACCTGGCCCAGGATCTGATCGACGGTCTGCTCGCTGTCACGGGGCTAGGCGACGTGATCGAAGCCACCAATCTGGACAACATCGGTCTGATTCCGATCCCCACCTCCACGGGGCCGAACATCATGCGGGTGCGCTATGAGCCGGAGGATCCTAATGACCCCAACAGCCCGCGCACTGTGCCTCCGGTGGGCTATATCGTGGATACCCCGGATGGTCCGGTCTTCCGTCTCCAGTTCGATCTGCTCTTCGATGCCCCGGCGTTGAGCCTGCCGCCGGGTCTGGATCACAACGTGAAGAGCTTGCCCATCGATAACGTGACTCTGGAAGGTCCGCTGGACTTCCTGCCGGACGGCCGCCTGTTCATCGGGCTGCAGAACCAGGAAGCGCTGGATGTGGATCTGGAAATTACCCTGGCCGGCACCGATGGCGGCAAGGTGCTGCTGCAGATTCCGCCGGGCGGGATCAACCTCAGCTACCAGAGTGTGTCCATTCAGTAATTTCTCTCCAGTCGTTAATGACTCCGCCCCGGCTTGCCCGGGGCGCTTTTTTTGAGGCGGGTCAGTTTGTGGTACTTACGTGCCTGAACTGGCTCTGCTTTCTCCTGCCAAGTGCATCACTGTTTTCAACAATTTTACGAATAGCCTCGACCAATTCCGTGGATTACCGCTTTTTTCTTATGTGAACCTTTGTGCACCTGCCCCTAGGGTTGTCTCCCCTTGTCGCCATCGGCGCGACACAAAAAAAGAAATCAGGAGTGCACAATGTCTGTTTCATTCAAGGGACGCGCTGCCGTCGTTGCCGGCGGTCTGCTGGTTCATTCGGTTGCCTTGGGAAGCATGGGTAACATCGGTACCACCTACGGGGTGCTGCCGGCGGATCTGGCCACCGCCCAGGCCCTGAGCCTTTTCAACAGCCAGACGTCAGCCACCTACTACAACCCGGCCTATCTGGCCAAGGACCCCCGGGGCGAGCTCACGGCCGGTTTCATGCATGCCGACCATGAACTGCGAGCCAACAGCCTGGGCGGCGCCGATGCGCCGCAGCGCAATGGCGACGTGATTCAGGATTCCCCGTCCCAGCATGTGCTGATCGGCATGAAGACCGACCTCACCTCGCTGACCAAATACGACCATCCCCTCTATCTGGGCCTGATGCTGGGCGTGGAAAAGTACGGCGAAGAAATGCTCGCCTTCGAGTCCCAGACCTCCCAGGAAGGCCAGTACTTCGAATACGGCCGGCAGCCCCTGTTCCTGAATCTGGGGGGCGCCACCCAGCTCTGGCGAGGGGTGGATGTGGGCGCCACCGCCCGGATCACCCTCCATGCCGAAGCCGATCTTGCCGCCACGACGGACCTGGCCGGCAACACCCGTTACGAGAAACTGGAAGTCTCCGCCAAGCCCTCCATTCGTCCGATTTTCGGTATCAACATGGACTGGGGCGAGACCTTCTGCGCCGAGGGTGACGATTGCTGGTTCAAGGGTCTGGAAACGGCTCTGGCCTATCGCGGGTATTCCAATACCAAGACGGAAGTGAATGCCAATGCCGTGATTCCCGGGGTCATCTCCAGCCCGGGGCTGATGCTGGCGATCAATACGCTGGATTCCTACCAGCCCAATATCCTCAGTGGTGGCATGCACTATCAGGCCGGTCGCTGGCGTACTGGCGTGAGCGTGGAATGGCAGGAGTGGTCTGCGCTGGAAGAGGAGTTCGAGCGTGACACCATCAAGGACCAGACCGTCAACGGGGATGTGGGCCAGTTGCGGTTCAAGGATGTGGTGATCCCGCGGGTGGGCACCGAATTCCGCCTCAACGACACCTTTACCCTGCGTGGCGGGGTGGCCTTCAGTGAATCGCCACTGGATTCCGATGCCTCCGTGGACGTGAACTATCTGGATACCGACAAGTGGATTGTGGGGCTGGGCGCCTCCGCCGAGTTCAAGGAACCCTGGTTGCTGTCCTACCCGGTGCGTCTGGATGTGGGGTACCAGTACCAGAAACTGGAAGCCCGGGAATTCGATATCTACGACACCCAGTCCGCCGCCTTCCCGCAGCCCAGTGAGCGGGTGGAAGCGGACGGTGATGTCCATGTCTTCAGTGGTTCCCTGACCCTGAAATTCTGAGTGCGGAGGCAAGCATGATGGTACGAATCGTTTCTCTGATTGCCGCCGCGTTGCTGCTGGTCGCCTGTGGTGGCGGTGGTAGCGAACAGACGGTGGATTACAGCGCCCGCCAGAAAGGGCAGGTGTACTACAGCTACCCGGCGGATGCGCAGCGCGGCGTGTCCGTCCATGCGCCGGTGGTGGTGCAATTCTCCGAGCCGCCGGCGCTTACCGACCAGGACGTGAGTCTTGTGGGCCCGGAGGGGCCGGTCCCCGTGGTCCTGAGCCGGGCGGATCAGGAGCGTTCCCTGATCGTGACTCCCCAGGCGCCCCTGGCCTTCAACAGTGAATACCGCCTGCAACTGGCAGGCATGACACTGGTGGGGTTCAGCGATGGGCAGCTGACTTTCACCACGGGCAGTGCCGGTAAGGGGCCGGCCAGTGAGCAACAACAGGCGCAGGCATTCACCGTCACCCGGATGTCGCCTTCCGGTGACGAAACCCGGCCACTGATGGATTTCTCCACCCTCCACCTGCAGTTTTCCCAGCCGCTGGATACCGGCACCGTTGAGTACGGCACCAGTGTCCGGCTGGAAGCCGAGGGGGGCGCCCTGGTGGAGGCCAGTGCCCTGGCTGGTGGTAACCGGCTGACCATTGATCCCGCCGCCGATCTGCAACCGGGCCAGCCCTATACCCTGGTGCTGGATAGCGCGCTCACCAGCCAGTTCGGTACCGCCCTTTCCGGGGAAACGGCATTTCCGGTGGCCCCGCAAAACTCCGAGCCCCGCGAAACCCTGGCCCTGGAAGCCATGGCGGCGGACCCGGTACGTGGTTGTAATGAGGACGGGGTGACCCTGTCGCCGCTGTCCGGTGCCCCGATCAACTGTGTGCCGCTGATTGCCCGCTTGCTGGGGAATACCACGGTGTCCAAGCTATCCGGGGATGTGTTCGCGGACCTGGCGTTCATTCCCGATTATCCCGATGCCTCCCCCCTGCGGATCCGCAAGGGCTCGCTCCTCACCGGGGAGCCGCTGGAAGTGATGATCGGCGGCCAGCTACCGGCCGGGTTTGATTCCGGTGAGGTGACGGTGAGCTTTCTCTCCGATGCCAGCGGTTACCTGCTGCCGGCGCCTTACAGTGCTCGCCCGGAAGCCCCGCGCCGGGTGATGTTGACCCTGGATCTGGCGTTTTCCACCGCCGATTCCCGGGCCAATGGTGCCTTCACCCAGACTCTGCTGCAGGTGGACCTGGTGGGGCGCGCCATCGTGGAAGAAGGGCGCATGGTCATCGACGCCCTGGGTGTGGTCGAGCCGGAAGTGCTGGGTATCGAAACCGCCTTCGGTGTGCTCAGCTTTCATATGGAGTCCTATCAGGATCAGGAAAACGCCCCCGAGCCACCGGTGGATATCACCGGGCCCAGCCTGCAAAGCTGGCAGCCGGGGGATTACGCTGACCGTTTCCGGCCTGGTGATCCGATTGTGCTCAACCTCAGCGAAACCCCGGATCAGGACAGCATCGAGGCCGGTGTCAGTGTGACCCTGACCGATCAGGGGGCGGCCGTACCGTTTGACTGGACCCTGGACGGCGCCTCCCTGATCCTCACCCCGCAGCAGCCGCTGGCGTTCGATACCGACTACCAGGTGGCCATCACCGATGGCATTGAGGATCTGCACGGCAATCCGGCGACCCCGGAAACGCTGGCCTTCCGCATGCCCGCATTCAACACCGATGCACCGCGCACGCCCTATGCGACCACGGTCTACCCGGGCTTCCCGTGTGCCGTGGACCCGGCCAGCCGGGACCTGGGTAACGGTATCCAGGGCCAGTGCGCCAGTGCTTTCCAGGACCAGGCCGGGGATTTGCTGCCGGTGGTCGAGATGCCGGCCAACCGGTCCATTGAGGTCCAGTTTTCCCAGGATATGGACACCGCCAGCATGGTACTCGGTCAGGCCTGCGGCGAGGGCAGTGTGCGGGTGGAGAAAATTGATGCCAGCGGCAACTGCCTGGAAGCGGTGCCGGCCTATCTGTCGCGTAACGCTCGCAGCCTGACGGTGATGCCCGCGCAGCCCTGGGAAGAGGGTGTACTGTACCAGTATGTGCTCGGCTCCCACGCCACCACTGGCTGCGGCCAGGGGGTGATCTGCTCACTGGCCGGCATGCCCCTGCAGACGGCCCAGTTGCTGGCGCCGGCCGCGGACGCGGGGGGGCCGGAGATGGCCATCGCCTTCACCGGTGCCCCGGCCACGGGCAATGTGTTCCTGCCGCTGCGCAACTTGCCCAAGGCGGATGTGAATGCCAACTTCGCCATCGACAGCGGTGAGCAGAAGGCCGTGGAAGATCCGCCCGGCAGTGGCGACTATCCCACCCCCACCAATGCCGCGTCCCTGTTTGTCACCGGGACCGGGGGTCTGGCCACCGGCGCCAACGTGGGCTGCAACCTGGGTCAGGATTGTCCCGGGGAAAAGTTCACCTACCTGAACGGTGGCATCAACGCGGACATTGTCGGCTGGAACGAACAGGAGCAGGCCGTGGAAGTGCTGCTCTATCCGCCCGCCCTGATGACCACGACCAGCAGCGTTTACGCCCAGATCCTGGGGCTGGTGGAGCCGGAAGTGCCCACGGAACCCCTGGTGATGCGGGCCCGCTACGCGGAGGATGGCAGCGGCAACCGTACCGAGCCGGTGCGCGGTTATATCCGTCACGATGGTACCTCGCTGACCTTCGATACCACGCTGGATCTGTTCCTGGATGCGCCGGAAATGGAAGCGCCCCTGGGGTTGCCCCATAACCTGCACAGCCTGGAACTCAACGACCTGCAACTGAGCGGTCCGGTGACGTTCCTGCCGGACGGTCGCCTGGTGATCGGTCTGCTCAGCCTCAATGCCCAGAATATCGGGGTCAGCATCGGTGGTGGCGCGGCCACCATCGACCTGCAGATTCCGGTGTCCGGGGTGAACCTGACCTTCCAGAGTGGTTCCATCAAGTAACCGTCGCACTGCTCGCGGTCGCACCCGCAGGGCATAGCAGACGACCGCTCCCACAGTCAGCCTCTGCGTTGCGCCGTGGGAGCGGTCGTCAGACCGCGATCTCCACCAACGCCTGCCGAATACCCGGGCGATCCGGCCCTGTCCATGCCGTCAGCCTATGCCCCTCGCCCCTGTCCCGATATAATTCCCCCTCATTTGGAGAGTGGTGTTTTTATGGGTCATCGCACAGCTTTGTACGACGCGCATCTGGCAGCCGGCGGCAAAATGGTCGATTTCGGCGGCTGGGATATGCCGATCAATTACGGTTCCCAGATCGAGGAGCACCATGCGGTCCGCGAGAAGGCCGGCGTGTTCGATGTCTCCCACATGACCGTGGTGGACATTGCCGGCGCCGGTGCCCGGGATTTTCTCCGTCACCTGCTGGCCAACGACGTGGATCGTGTCACCCCGGGTCGCGCCCTCTACAGCGCCATGCTCAACGACAGTGGTGGCGTCATTGATGACCTGATCGCCTACAAGCGGGACAACGACTATCGACTGGTGGTAAATTGCGCCACCCGCGAGACCGACCTGGCGTGGATGGAGAAGCACGCCGGCGGGTTCGCCGTGGATATCCGCGAGCGTGCCGACCTGGCCATGCTCGCCATTCAGGGCCCACAGGCCCGCAGCCTGGTGGCCGGGCTGCTCAGCGGCGCCCGTGCCGAGGCCGTGAACACCCTGAAAGTCTTCGGTTTTGCCGAAGACGGTGAGTGGATGATCGCTCGCACCGGCTATACCGGCGAAGACGGCGTGGAAATCATGCTGCCCGGTAACGATGCAGTAAAGCTGTGGGGCCAGTTGCTGGAGGCCGGTGTGGCGCCCATTGGTCTCGGCGCCCGGGATACCCTGCGCCTGGAAGCCGGCATGAACCTGTACGGCAACGATATGGATGAAAGCATCACCCCCTGGGAAGCCAACATGGGGTGGACGCTGGTGCTTAACGATCGGGATTTCGTCGGTCGCCAGCCGCTGCTCAACCAGCAGCAGAATGGCCATGCCGAGCTCACCGGCCTGGTGCTGGAAGGTAAGGGGGTACTGCGTGCCCACCAGAAAGTATTGATGCCCAATGGCGAAGAAGGCGAGATCACCAGCGGCACCTTCTCACCCACCCTGGGCAAATCCATTGCCCTGGCGCGACTGCCTGCCGGCGCCACCGGCAAGGTGGATGTGGAAATCCGCAACAAGCGCCAGCCCGCCCAGGTGGTCAAACCGCCTTTCGTGCGTAACGGCAAGGCGGTTTACAACGCACTGTAGCTCGCAGTGTCAGCATCGCTTCCCGCCAGGTCTGAACGGGATCGGGGGTTGTGGGAAGTCATGCTGGCATGACGAAGACAGTGACACCCATGCATGGCTTCAACGACAAGCCTGCGGAACACAGATTTCGGCGTCATGTTCGACATAACGCCTGAAGCGTTAACCCAAGGAGACAACAATGAGCGAGATTCCAGCCGAGCTGCGTTATGCCGCCAGCCACGAATGGGCCAAGAACGACGACGGCGTGGTCACTGTCGGCATCACCGAGCACGCCCAGGACGCCATGGGCGACCTGGTGTATGTGGAGCTGCCGGAAGTGGGTCAGGTCGTGGCCGCTGGCGATGAAGCCGGTGTGGTGGAGTCCGTGAAGGCCGCCTCCGATATTTACGCGCCCGTGGCCGGTGAGATCATCGAGATCAACGAGGCACTGGAAGACGAGCCGGAACTGGTCAACAACGCCCCCTATGAAGGTGGCTGGCTGTTCAAGATCCAGATGAGCGAAGACACCGATCTGGACAACCTGCTCACCGCCGACCAGTACCAGGCGCAGATCGAAAGCGAATAACGGAAAGCAGTTGCAAGTTACAAGTTTCAAGTTGCAAAGGACGGCCTGGATCCCGGGTTTTCCTTGAAGCTTGTCTCTTGAAACTTGCAACTCCGTCCTCGCGTACTACGAAGACCTGCAAGCCAACACCCAACCTATCCAGGTATTACCCATGCCGTATATCCCCCATACCCCCGATGACGTGCGTGCCATGCTCGACGCCATCGGCGCCGACAGCATCGAAGACCTGTTCGATGAAATTCCTGCGCACCTGAAAGCCGCCGGCAAGCTCGACGCCCTGCCCGACGGCCTCAGCGAAATGGAAGTGACGCGGCTGATGAACGAGTGCGCCGCCATGGATGCGGGCGCCGTCAGCTTTATCGGCGCCGGCGCCTACCAGCACCATATTCCGGCGGCGGTATGGGAGATTGCCACCCGGGGTGAGTTCTACACGGCTTACACCCCGTACCAGGCGGAAGCCAGCCAGGGCACCCTGCAGGTGATCTACGAATTCCAGACCCTGATGACCCGTCTCACCGGCATGGACGTGAGCAACGCCTCCGTCTACGACGGTGCCTCCGGCCTGTCCGAAGCGGTGCTGATGAGCCTGCGCGCCAATCGCAAGAGCAAGTCCCGCAAGGTGCTGGTACCCACCGCTCTGAACCCGCGTTACACCAGCGCCACCCGCGCCATCGTGGACAATCAGGACGTGGCCCTGGAAATGGTGGGCTTTGATCCGGCCAGCGGCCAGACCCCGGTGGAGGCCCTTAAGGCCTACGAGGGGGACGATTTTGCCGCCCTGGTCATCAGCCAGCCCAACTTCTTCGGCAGCCTGGAAGACGTGGACGCGCTCACCGACTGGGCCCACGCCAACAAGATGCTGGTGATCGCGGTGGTCAACCCCACCTCCCTGGCACTGCTCACCCCGCCGGGGGAGTGGGGCGAAGAGGGTGCCGATATCGTGGTGGGCGAAGGCCAGCCCCTGGGCGTGCCGCTGTCCTCCGGCGGTCCCTACTTCGGCTTCATGTGCTGCAAGCAGAAGCACGTACGCCAGATGCCGGGGCGGATCATCGGCCGCACCGTGGACATGGAAGGCAAGCAGGGCTTTACCCTCACCCTGCAGGCCCGGGAACAGCACATCCGCCGTTCCAAGGCCACCAGTAACATCTGTACCAACCAGGGCCTGGCCATGACCGCGGCCACCATCTACACCTCCCTGCTGGGCCCGGATGGCCTCGCCAACGTGGCCGCCCACTGCCACGCCAACACCCAGGCCCTGGCTGACAAGCTCACCGCCATTGACGGTGTGGCGCGGGCCTTCACCGCCCCCACCTTCCACGAAGTGGTGCTCACCCTGCCGAAGCCGGCGGGCGAGGTGCTGGCGGCCCTGGCCGAGAAAGACGTGCTGGGCGGCGTCAGCCTGGCCAGTGATTACGACATGGAGAATGCGATCCTGGTGAACGCCACTGAAGTTCACAGTGAAGGGGATCTGGATCTGTTTGCGGTAGCCCTGAAGGAGGTGCTGGCATGAGCGAGACGAAACTGATTTTCCAACTGTCGCACCCGGGTCGCAGCGCCACCTCCCAGGCCCCCAAGGCCCTGTCCGAGGACAAGCTCAGTGCCATTCCGGCCAGCCTGCGTCGTAAGGAAAAACCGGCCCTGCCGGAAGTGTCCGAAATGCAGGTGGTGCGTCACTACACCAACCTGTCGAGCAAGAACTTCGCCATCGACAAGCAGTTCTACCCGCTGGGCTCCTGCACCATGAAGTACAACCCCCGAGGTGCCAACCGGGCCGCCATGCTGCCGGGCTTTCTCAACCGCCACCCGCTGGCCCCGGAAAGCCACAGCCAGGGGTTCCTGAGCTGCATGTTCGAGCTGCAGAAC
>JAZAJX010000060.1:0-5673 GCA_036230225.1 Pseudomonadota bacterium
GGGGTGGTTAACCGCCGAAGCTGTAGGTGCCAGCCCCTTGATCGGTTTCGATTTCAGCCTCAAGAACGTCGCAGTCATTGTTGACTTGGATCTTGGCTGTTTTCCCAAATCTGATTGTCTTGGGCAGTTGGCTTCTTCCATTGTATTTGAGGACGCGGCATTCCCCCCGGTTGACGGTGACCTCCTGGATTTCCACTTCTTCTACGAGGCTTCGAATCGTCACGTACTTGGGGTTCATTCCATATCCCAAGCCTGTATGGCTGGTCGCGGAACCGACCTCAATGACCTCAGAGAGATCAGAGCAGCCGGAAAGAGTGATAGCCATTAGGGCGGCAGCGAAAGTTGTTTTTTTCATGGTTAACTCCTTGTTGTAATTGATAAAGCTGATTGAAGCTGGCGGCGGTTTGCTAAAAAGAAGTTGCTACGGCTTATCCATTTCTGCATGTGGCAATAGCATCATTGATGTAGGGCTGAAGTTTTGATTTGGCTTCACCAGATGAAACGTCTTCTGGTGGAGCTCCCTCGTTTACTGCGTAATTAGAAAGAACATCTGTGTATACGCAGCCGCAGAAATCGGGGTTTTGAAGGTCATCCAATGTGATCTGATCAGTGCAAAGGGAAGTGACACTCTTTTTGAAGGTGTTTTCCGGTTCATCTGCGCATCCAGCCATTAAAATGGACGCAATAAGTGGCAATAAAGAGAAGGTCTTCATCGTTGTCTCTCTTCTGGTGTCGATGTGGGGTGGCCTGCTGATTGCAGGCCTTGATGAGGGTGGGGCTACTTGCCTGGTAAATGTCTGGTTGTTAAACCGTCAGCATCAGTGCAAAGCAGACTAGCCAGACAATAAAGTAGGCCAGATTGTGTTTAAGAGCCTTGGCCCTTTGGTACAGGTAAACGGGGATTAGCCAGGTCATACCTTTGAACTTGCTGGTATCAATGCCGGATTGCTCCAGTCGCTTTTCATCCCAGAATGACAAGGCGAGGTTGAGGGCCAGGGTGATATACCAGAACTCAGCACTCGACAGTGCTTGTTCTATCCGGTATTCGCTGCCGTTATAGACCATGCCAGCGACTATGGCCTCAAAGATCAGGCCAATGAGTGGTGCAAAAGCCAGAACCCACACGACGGTATTGTTAACGTGCTCCCCGCTCAGAGGAGGGGGGGCGGTCTTGTCCAGGTGGGCTGCTAATTCTGTTGTTTCAAGTTTCGTCCAGTCGGACAAGCCGTTTCGCCATACAACGGCGCCGCGAGTGATTTCCCCGCTGGTGATGAAACTGATCATTTCCTGTTCAGAAAACCCTCCTTTGCGTTGGCCGCCGCTTTCGTAGAACCAGGGCTTCTGTGTATCCGTTGCTTCCATGTTGGACCTCTTTTCATTTTTTAGTGATTAGGGAGGTATAAAGGGGTAGCTAACCGTCCTGGCTAGCCGGCTGTGCTGAATCACTTCCCCCAAAGTGACTTGGGCCCGAAAACGGGTTCGGGCACACAGTACCGCAAAAGTATCGCAACGCGACACTTTGTGAGTCAAGTTCAGCGATACGACACAGGTATCGCTCTGCCGTAGCGTTGCTTCATCTATTTGGTGGAGTGGGCGTGATGAGTTTTCCCGAGCGCCTGAAAGCGGCCCGGTTGGCATTGGGGCTGACTCAGGAGCAGCTAGGTTTTGAGTTGGATGTCACCAAGTCCACGGTCTCCGCTTGGGAGAATGGCCGTGATGCCCCTGGCTTTCGGTATTTGCCTGCTTTGAAGCTGGCACTTGGGGTTTCTCTGGACTTCCTTATATGCGGGGGCGCTGAGGATGGTGCCGCAGACCCAGCAGGCACTTACGGGGCGGAAGTTCGCAGTGAGACTGAAGCTGATTTACTCAAGCGCTACCGCAAACTTTCACGCAGCCGCCAGGAAGGCCTGAAGGCACTTCTTGATTAACTCGTAGTCTGTTTTCCAGCCAGCTTATTGCTAAGCGCGGCGGTGGATTGAGTGTTGGATTCCCTGGCTTGAGTTGAGCCCTCGCCTGAAAACTCTTCCACCACCTGCAGCCCCTCATCTTCCGCATACTCGAACTGCGCATTCATCAGGCCCGCCTGAGCGATCTTGTCCAGCTCGGCCTGGTTGACTCCCAGAGCCTCACGCCCCTTTGCTTCTTCGCGTGCATGGGTGACAGCCTCCTTCATGTCCTGATCCGCTCTGAGGGTGAGATCCACGTAGTAGATCGGTGCCCGGTGGCTTTGTGTGGTGCTCTTGCCGCGTAGCTTGAGTTCCAGAGGCAGCGTAGCCAGGTTGCCACCACTGACGGCATGGAAGTATCGCAGCCGCGCGGCCAGGGTGCGGATGCTGTTGTAGCCTGTGGTGCGGAACACAAAGCAGCCCAGCTCATCACCATCCCCAATTTGGGCGTACAGCCGACCATAGGGCTTACACAGCCCATGGCTGCCGTAGTCGCACAAATCCGGTGACGGGCAGGGCAGGGACTCCAGGCCCTTGTCGGTATGACGTCGGCAGGCCTCCCCATCTCCGGCGCACAGTGGCCTACCGCTCTTGCGCTCGAAGAAGGTGTATTCGGCCCGCAGGTTCAGGTCGGGATCATTGAAGGGCAGGGTGATGGGAATGCTGCGCAGCTTGTTGCCCTGGATTTCCTTGCGCAGGGCCTCATCGAGCGGGTGAGGCAGCCAGCCCTCCTTGGTCTGGATCTGGGTGGTGATGGTGAATTGATCGTCTTTCTCCGGCAGACGTTTGCCGTTCTTCTCTATCACCCGGCCAATGCTGATACGGCCGATCACGGGTGGGGTAATCGCGAGTCCTTTGATCATGGGATTCTCCTGATTGCAGGCACGCAGCCGGGCCTGGCCCGGCTGTTATGCCGCTTGAGGTTTGGGTTAGGGGTTGGGGCGCACCAGGAACCGGCGACTGCCTGCCTTGTGTTTGGGGTAGTGCTTGAGAAGGTCTGGCTGATCCTGCAGAAGGGCTTTGCTGTCCAGGCTGGTTGAGTCCTTGCTGCGCTTCCAGGTCACGCAGCCCTCGCTGAAGGTGGCCTTGCTGGCCAGCCCCATGGTCTGCTGGATGCGTTGCTTGAGGGTGGATTCCCGCTCGGTCAGTCGGCCCAGAGTGTCCCGCAGATCCAGCAGCTCATTGAAGTCGCCCTCCATGGCCGGGTTATCCGTGAGATCCACGGTTTCCCCTTTGTCCTGGGGGTAGAGGGCTTGCAGGGCGTTCCCGGCAGAGTCGGAGCCATCCGGATCTGGTGGCGTATCCGCTTCCACCAGCTGCCAGAATTCCCGCTCCAGCTCGTACAGGTGAGCAATCAGCGCTTCATCCCGCTCAATGCGGTGAATCTGCAGCTCTTGCCCACAGATCAGCACGGCCACATCGGCAGCCTGCTTGCCGGTGACGGCCAGCTGATGCTGCACTTGGCACTGGATGTACTCGGGAACCCCGTCCGCCCAGAGCTTGGCCCCGTACTGTCCCGTGGTCTTACATTCGAGTATCTGAACATCATCATTTCCGACGACGGCGTAATCCAGGTTGGCGAGCATCCAGGGCTTGTCGTCATCCGGGTGCTGCAGTACGGCGTTCACGCGCCGAACCTTATTGCCGGTGATCTTGCTGTAAGCCTCAGCTACTTTCGGCTCCAGCAGGGTGCCCCAGTACAGGGGGGATTGAATGTCATCGGGATCAGGGGCGGGTAACAGACCATCCCGTCCGGTCTTGATCATCCACAGTTCCAGTGGGGACTGGTACGGGCTGATACCTACAGCCGCAGCGGCATCACTGGCACCGATGCCCTGCTTGCGGATCTTCAGCCAGTCTTCGCGGTTCATGCGTTTGGTCGACACCAGGCGCAGGGCAGGGCGCTGGCCGGGTGTAGTGCTTTTCGGTTGTGCCATGAGAAAGCTCCAGATAAAGAAAAGCCCCGGCACAGTGGCCGGGGCTAGGGGTAAGAAATGAAAGGTGAATGAGGGTGATGGCGAAATGGCATCATGCGGCTCGACCTGAAGAGGAAGGGGCCTCATCACTAATCTCGAAGAAGTCATTCACCAGATCTTCGATATACAGCGCTGCCTCTTTATTGCTGGGTAGGTGGCCGTGAGTCAGTAATTGCTCACCGAGCCAATCACCCAACTCACTGACCACTTCGTACTCGAAGACGCCAGGGCGACCACGGGGTTCGAACCAGATGTGAGAGACGGTCTGCCAGAGCGGATCCAGGTACTCACAGGTGGTTATGATCAACTCGATGCAGCCACTGTCCCAGGTCTCCAGGATGCGGCGAGTTCGGCCCGGATCGCCGGGATGGCACATCAGGCCTTCATGCAGGAACGCGCCCCACACCGCTGACAATTCAGCAGGCATAGGGCGACAGTCCCATACCGCCAACAGGCGGTAGAGCCATTTCAGATTCATGGTGTTCTCCAGTTGTCTTTTAACAGGAAGTAGAGAGGGGAGTGGTAAGCGGTAAGCCTGAGTCAGGCGACCAGCAGGGAGGTTTGCTCCAGAGCACGCTGCTTGATCTGCGCACCCTTGCCGAACCAGGCCGAGTCCAGCCGGTTGTCAGTGCTGCGAGCGCGGCGTTCATGGTCCACGAACTCGGTCACTGCATTGAGCAGGCCGTAGGCCGTGTTCTTGGCGGATGCCAGATCCGACCCGCGACCGGCACCGTCATACAGGGCCATGGCTTTCTTCATGGCCTGTTCGTTGGCCTTCACCGGCATACCCGGTGGCTGATAGCCGGTATCCGTGAAGATGGTCTGCATGACCTTCTCGGCGGTCTTGCGGGTGATGCGCCGCTCGCTCAGGGCCTTCAGGCGATACATGAAGTCATCCCAGGCAGAGACCGAAATTCCCAGCTGCTGCTTCACCGCTTGCGGGTCGAAGGTGGTGCTGTGGCGTACCTTCACTGCATGGGTGTTGCCATTCAGCGCTACCGCGAGGGTGTTGTTGCACACCACCCGGATACTGGTGAACTGCGCCGTGGTGGCCAGGGTGCCGTCACAGGCCGTGGCCAGCAGCACGTAGCCATTGGTCTGGTCATTGCCGGCTAGGGAGCCTGTTTGCCCGGTACGTGCCAGCGCCCACAGCTTACGGCCCCCTTTGAGGACACCAGCGGTCTCCAGCTCAAAGCCGGACTGCTCGGTGAGATCCCGGTAGAACTCCAGCACCTCTCGGGGCTGAACCACCTTGAAGCGGTTGCTCACTACCGACAGGGGCTCCTGACTGTCAGAGCGGAACAACACCTTCTGATCCGGGAAGGATGAGATCTGCCCGAGAGCGCCGGCCTCGCTACTGATAAAACGTACCGGGGTCTCACGGATCTCCCAATTCATCCCGGCTTCCCGCATCCAGACTTCCAGCGGTTGTTGGGTGGCCAGCTGGTTACCCAGACCGTGCCAGGGTGTACGGCCCACATAGGCCATGTTTTCGACAAGATGTGCCATGGTCAATCTCCTGTAATAAGACGGTATGCCCAATAGGGCAGGGTTAGAGCCAGCCGCGCTCAGCCAGGCTGACGTAGCCAGAACGGGACACCACAAAGTGGTCCAGCACCCGCACATCGATCAGTGCGAGGGCATCCGTGAGACGTTTGGTGATCTGCCGGTCGGCATTAGAGGGCTCGCTACAACCAGATGGATGGTTGTGGGCGAAGATGACGGCAGCGGCGTTGCACTCAAGGGCGCGT
>JAZAJX010000061.1:0-18729 GCA_036230225.1 Pseudomonadota bacterium
GCGACCCTGGGGCGCTGCCACACACCTGCCAGAGGCACATAGGAAGCGGCATTATCCAGCCAACCATGCAGGGCCAGCACCGGCTCGCCGTGTCCCTCCCAGCTTAGTGCCGCCAGGGTTTGCCCGAACACCTCAAACGTTCTTTCCCTTGCTGCCATCAAACGTGCTCCCCATCCCGCACTGCCTGTAGGGTCTCAAGAAACAGATTCAGGGTCTTCTCGGGATTCTCCAGTGGATACATATGCGAGCCTTCGGCAATGCGATGCAGCATGCCATGGCGGCGAACATGTCGTCGGGCACTGTCCAGAAACGGCGACGGTGACGCCTTGCCGGTGATAATCGCACCCGGCACCCGCAGCGTTGGCATACGCGTTGCGGCCGTGGGCGTGTGGCGGAAGATGGCTACCTCGACGTCCGGACGAAACCGCAAGCGCCATCCGCCTTGCCACGGCTCCAGCCCCGCCCTCAGATAATCTGCCAGACAGCGCGGATCAAAGGCCCGGAACAAACCGCGGGATGAGAAGTAACTCTCTACCGCGTCCCAATCCTCCCAGTAATCCAGTCGTCCTTTGCTCTTTCCTGCCGGTGTCACCCGGTCGATCTGCCCGGTCATTTTCGCCATATGCATGAGCACCCCATGCAGCCCATTCATCATTGGCGGGTCCAACATGATCAACTCGGAAAACCATTCCGGCCGGCGCTGGGCGACCAGATACATCAGCACGGATCCCAGCGAGTGACCGGCCCCGACCATGGGCTTTGGCAGGGCGTCGAGCTTGGCTTCCAGTTCCAGGCTGAGGCTGTGCCAGCCTGCATCCACCGGATACGCCGGGTTGTGACCCAGCCGGTCAATGATGGTCACATCGAACTGATCTGCCAGTGGCGCGAGAAAGGTGTCATAACTGTGGCCAGGAATACCGTTGGCATGGGCAAAAACCAGGGCCTGGCGCCCGGCAGTAACGACTGACATGAAAACTCCCAGAGTGCCGTACACGCACGGCACAAGCCAAAAGAGACATGATAGCGGCATCTGTTCACCCCGGACCATGTCCGATAACGCCACAGGCTTGCCCACCGCGGTCATCTGCGATTGGTGTACAATGCGCTCACCAAGGAGGCGCCATGACCCTGATTTCATTCAATATCAACGGTATCCGGGCCCGGCTGCACCAGTTGCAGGCGGTCATCGACAAGTATCAGCCGGCTCTGATCGGTCTGCAGGAAACCAAGGTCCATGACCCTGAGTTTCCCGAGCAGGCCGTTCGCGATATGGGCTACCACCCCTACTACTTTGGCCAGAAAGGCCACTACGGCGTGGCCCTGATTACTCGAGAGCCTCTGGAGTCCGTGCAATACGGCTTTCCCTCCGATGAGGAGGATGCCCAGCGCCGCATGATCATTGGCACCCTGCGCCATGCTGATGGCTCCGCCATTACCGTTCTCAATGGCTATTTTCCCCAGGGTGAAAATCGCGAGCACCCGGTCAAGTTTCCTGCCAAGGAAAAGTTCTATCAGGACCTGCAGAACTACCTGGAGCATCACCACGAACCGGGCCAGCAAGTTGCCATCATGGGAGACTTCAATATTTCTTCCACCGATCGGGATATCGGTATCGGAGAAGCCAATCGCAAACGCTGGCTTCGGGAAGGCAAGACCAGTTTTCTGCCCGAGGAACGGGAGTGGTGGCAACGGCTGATCGACTGGGGGCTCACCGATACCTTCCGCCACCAGAACCCGGAAACCGATGACATTTTTTCCTGGTTCGATTATCGCTCCCGGGGTTTTGAGCGCGACCCTCGCCGCGGGCTGCGAATCGATACCGTGCTAGCCACCGACCCGCTGGTCGAAAAACTCGATACCACCGGCGTGGATTACGAGATCCGAGGCATGGAAAAACCGTCTGACCACTGCCCGGTCTGGGCCCGGTTCAAGCGCTGATGGGTATCAAGCTGCACCCGGAAAAGCTCAAGGCCAATCTGGATACGGCCGGCTTTATCATTGATCTGTTCATGATCACCCTGGTGATCGTGAACCTGGGATTGATCCTGTTTGACTGGCTATTTCAGGTCCCGCAGATCCAGTCTCTACTGGCCGGGCTGACACCCGCCTTTCATGACTTCTACCGGGACACGATCCACAGCAACTTCCTGTTTTACGACCTGTGTTTTGTGGCCGTCTATCTGACCGAGTTCGTGGTTCGCTGGATCGTGGCCATTGCCCGCAGCACTTACCATCGCTGGTTTTTCTATCCCTTTGCTCACTGGTACGACCTGCTTGGGTGTATCCCCGTCGGCAGCTTCCGCTGGTTGCGGGTTCTACGGGTCGTCGGGCTGCTGGTTCGATTGCAGCGCATGGGCATCATTGATCTGTCACAGACCTGGCTGGGGCAGACCGCGTTGAAATACTACGGCATCGTGGTTGAGGAAATTTCCGACCGGGTGGTGATCAATGTGCTCAGTGGTGCTCAACGGGAGATTGGCGGCGGCAGCCCCCTGCTCCACCGTATCGAAGCCCAGGTGCTGGCACCACGCCAGGACAAGCTGGTGAGTTTCATTGCCAACCGGATTGCCGAAGCCACCCAGAAGAGTCATGCCCAGTACCGTGACCAACTGGCAGAGTATTTTGCCCATCTGACTGATGAATCACTGGTTCGCACCCAGGCTGGACGCCGTCTCGCGGCTATCCCTGTCGCCGGCCCCCGGGCCATAGCCCTGCTCGGCGACGCCGTCCGGGAAACCGGCAGTGCCTTCGTGGATCAGCTGGTGGATGACCTGGCCTCGCCGGCCAACCGCCCGCAGCTGGAACAACTGCTCCATGATGTGATTGGCGCGGCCAAGGGCGAAGGGGAGCAACTGGATCTTCTGATCCGTGAGACCCTGCTGGATGTCCTGGACCAGGTGAAGTCCCAGGTAGCGGTGCAGCAATGGAAGCAGGAAGAGCAAGACGCCCCCGAAAAAAGTTGATACCATCGCATAGGACTAAAGTCTCAGAACGCACGCGAACCGGATCACATCATGAGCACTTACGCAGACCCTAACGACGATACTCTGCCATTGCCACGTTCACGGATTCTTCTGGTCGATGACACGCCACAGAATCTGGTGGCGTTGGAGGTCGTACTGGAGGACATGGACTGTGATCTGGACAGCGTGACCAGCGGTAATGCGGCCCTCGCCAAGCTCCTCAAGGAGGATTACGCTCTGGTACTGCTGGATGTTCAAATGCCGGAAATGGACGGTTTTGAAGTCGCCGGTATCATGCGCTCCCACCAGCGTACCCAGAATGTTCCGATCATTTTTGTGACGGCCATCTCCAAGGAAACCCGCTTTGTGCAACAGGGCTATCGAAGCGGTGCGGTAGACTACCTGTTCAAGCCCATTGATCCTCAGCTCCTGCAAAGCAAGGTGAGCTTCTTCCTCAGCCTGGATCAGCAGAAGAAGCGTCTCGAGGCCAAACTGGCTCAGGCAAGGCGTTCGGAAGCCGAGATGAAGGCACTCTACGGCGAGTTCCCCGAAAAAAAATAGCGTCCACCGCAAGGTCAGGAAGACCGCAGACAATCGACTCCAACATGGCCATGAGACTCCCCGGATATCGCATTACAGAGCGACTAGGCAAAGGCGGCATGGCCCATGTTTTTCTGGCCACCCAGAATTCCTTCGAGCGGCAGGTCGCCATCAAGATACTGACCCCCTCCCTGGCGCTTGAACCCCGCTTCGCCGAACGTTTCATGCAGGAAGCACGCACCGTCGCCAGCCTCAATCATCCGCATATCGTGCCGGTCTACGATGTCGGTGAGTATCAGGGGTATTACTACCTGAGCATGGAATACGTGACCGGCGGCAGTCTCAAAGAGCGAATTCGGGCGGGTATGCAGCCCAAGGAAATCGAAACCGTCTTGCGGCAATTGGCCAGCGCCCTGAGCTATGCTGGCCAGCACGGCTTTGTTCACAGGGACGTGAAGCCTGACAACGTCCTGTTTCGCGCTGATGGCTCTGCGCTGCTGATGGATTTCGGCATTGCCGCCAACCTCCTCCGCGACAACAGCGTCACCCAAACGCACGGCATCATGGGCACACCCAAGTACATGAGTCCGGAGCAGCACCGCTCACAGGCACTGACACCGCAATCCGATTTGTACTCACTGGGTTGCGTCTTCTATGAAATGCTCACCGGCACGCCCCCTTATCAGGGCGAGGATGCCGCCAGCATGGCGCTTGCCCATTTGCGTGACCCGATTCCCCTGTTACCGGTAACGCTGCGCCACTATCAACCATTACTCCGACAATTACTGGCCAAATCCCCGGCCGACAGGCCCGAAAGCGGCGATGCGGTGGTCGAAATGCTGGATCAGCTTGCCGCCCCTGCGGAGCATTACACAAAAGGCCGCGCACACTACCAGCCCCAGGAACACCACCTTGCCCACCCTCTTCCTCCCCGGCTACGACTGAAGGAAACCAAGGCCGGCATCAGCTGGCGAGGCAGCCTCTACCAGTACGATATCTATCTCGTCGCCGACGATTTCGAGCAGTTCCAGTCACACTTCCCGGTGATGCGTTCAGCCCTGCTGGACTGGTATCAACAGCGAGGCTCGCGGTGCAAGGCCATCACCATCAAGGCCACTCTGCATCCCTGGATCAGCGGTCGTGTCAAACAGTACCTGAAAGACCTGCGTCGTGCGGAAGGGCTGGAATTCCTGGCCGGGATTCCCATGCTCCTGAATCTGGTGGCGGCAGATGGCCAGCCCATCGAACGTTTGACCTGGGAAGCAGAATCCGGCTTGACCCCGGAAACCTGACATGCCGGCGCCGGCCAGTGGCCGCGAAACAGGCATAAAAAAAGCACCAACCGGGAAGCTGGTGCTCTAATCGAGGATCTGCCTAAGTTGATGCGACGCAAGGAGACATCGCACTCCCCCCCTCAGGGTGGTTCTGATGACACCCGCTCAGGAGTCTGCCATGCGTTCAGGTGCCATCACGCTCAGGGTAGGCTAACCACAAACCCGCTGACCAGCGGGTAACGGCGAACGGTATCGCTCAGGTTACCGGGGGTAGGATTTGCCGGATTAGCGGCCTGCGACGGTTTCCCCCGGGCTACGCAACCATAACAGGCGCGCCCCATCGGCAGCGGCCACATCCACGTCCAGACAGGCCACCGTGCCCACATTGAAACCAATCCGCTCACTAGCCCCCGTCCAGCTGGCGGTGAGCTGGGAAACCAGCGGCATATGACTGACCAGCACGGCACTGTCCACTGGGGGGTTGGCAAGCAGCCAGTCAAACAGCGCCTGGGGATGCGCTTCCGGCACCAGCTGGTCACAGATCATTCTGGGCAGCCCACCGTAAACCTGGTCAATACAGTCTGCGGTTTGTCGGGCCCGCACGAAGGGACTACTGATCAGGGCGGACACGGTAATGCCGTTGTCACGCATGATCTGCCAATGGGCCAGCAGGGCCGCTCTTCCCCCTTCGGTCAGAGGGCGTTCCGCGTCAGTAGCAGCCCGAGACACCGCCTGGCCATGGCGACTGAGATAGAGTCTCACGGACTCACTCCGGCAAGCTGGAACTCCACATCGTGCTTGTACTCGCCGCTCATCAGCTGCTGAATCACCAACTCCAGCGGCTGGCCGTGATACACAATCTGATAAAGCGCCGTGGCAAGGGGCATGTAGACATTAAGCTCGGCGGCCTTGTCAGCCACCAGCTTGATCGTGTTGATACCCTCAGCGGTCTGGCCAAGACTCTCTACCGCTTCTTCCAGTGACTTGCCCTGCCCCAGCTGAAAGCCCACCTGATAGTTACGGGACAGCGAGGAACTGCAGGTGGCAATCAGGTCACCCACCCCGGACAGACCCAGGAAGGTCATCGGGTTGGCACCCAGCTCCACGGCAAAACGGCTCATCTCAGCCAGGGCCCGTGTAATCATGAAGCTGCGGCTGTTTTCGCCAACACCGATAGCGGCTGCCATGCCGGAAGCCACAGCATAAATATTCTTCAGCGCCCCACCCAGCTCCACGCCGTAGATATCCGGGTTGTCATAGACACGGAAATAGTCACAGCTCAGTGCTGTCTGGACCACCTGGCACAGTTCCTCGTCCGGGCTGGCCACCACCGTACCGGTAAATTTCTGCTCGACGATTTCCTTGGCAAGATTGGGTCCGCTCAACACACCAATGCGAGCATGGGGCCATTCCTGCTGGAGCACTTCGCTCATCAGCAGAAAGCCATCGGCGTAAATCCCCTTGGTACAACTGATGACCAGCGTATCGGCCGGCACCCATTCTCTCGCCTGACGCAGCACCTCAACAAAGGCCTTGCTGGGGATGGCTACGAAAACCAGGGATGCCTGGTCGAGGGCTTCCTGAAGGTTATCCGTGGCAGTCACGCCGGCGGGTAACTCAGCACCGGGCAGGTAACGACTGTTTTCCCGGTCCAGGTTGATCGCCGCAGCGGTTTCCGGATCCCGGACCCAGAGATTCACCTGGTGGCCATTGGCGGCGAGGATACTGGCCATGGCCGTACCGAAACTGCCCCCACCCAGAATTGTCGCCTTGTGTTTTTGCTCCATACGGAACGCCTTGTGACAGCTTTTTGGGCATCATAAGCGCCCCCTGCCGGGGATACAACGCAGTGGGCCGGTCTAACCGGCTGCCCAACGCAAAAGGCCACGCCCAGATACGGGGCGCGGCCTGATCCGCTGGTTGCTGAGGTGATTAACCGGCTGTTAAGGATTGACGACTTTTGTCAGCACCGCTTGCAGCCGGCGGGCGGTGGCGGCCGGATCCTTTGGCAGTTGCCCTTCCGCCAGCATGGCCTGATCCAGCAACAGCGAGGCCAGATCGTCAAACCCTTCGCCGTCTTCCATGTTCGCCAGTGACTGCAACAAACCATGGCTCAAGTTCACTTCCAGCACCGGCTTGTTCTCGGGCACCGGCTGACCTGCGGCCTCCAGCATACGGCGCATCTGCGGGCCCAACTGATCCTCGGCAAGTACCAGACAAGCCGGAGAATCTACCAACCGTGATGTGGCCCGGACGGTTTCCACTCGCTCTGCCAGGCTGTTGCCAAGACGGCCAATCAACGGATTGTCATTCTCGGGCTGATTCTCGGCCTCATCCAGATCCAGCTCGCCACGGGCCGCATTGACCAGCTTCACATCCTGATAGCTGTCCAGATAGCTGACCATCCATTCATCGACCGGATCACTGAGCAACAGGACCTCAATGCCTTTCTTGCGAAATACCTCAAGATGCGGGCTGTTTTCCGCCGCTGAGGGACTGTCGGCAAGCAGGTAATAGATCTTGTCCTGTTCGGCCGGCTTGTTTGACAGATACTGATCCAGAGACGTACTGGCCTTGCCCGGTGTCTTGCTGCTGGCAAAGCGCAACAAGGCCGCAATCGCCTGCTGGTTATCCCGGTCTTCACCAATCCCTTCCTTGATAACCTGCCCGAACTGGGCCCAGAAGGTGGCGTATTTCTCCTCATCGTTGCCCAGTTTCTTGAGCATCTGAAGGACACGTTTGGTTAATGCCGCCCGAATTTTCTGTACCGGCCCGTAATCCTGCAGCAGCTCCCGGCTCACGTTGAGCGGCAGGTTGGGAGCATCAATGACGCCTTTTACAAAACGCAAATACTGCGGAAGAAACTGCTCAGCGTCGTCCATGATGAACACACGCTGTACGTACAATTTCAGCCCACGATTGGCATCCCGGTGGTACAGATCGAAGGGAGCCCGAGCCGGGATATATAACAGGCTGGTGTATTCCAGCTTGCCTTCAACCTTGTTGTGACTCCAGCTCAGCGCATCCTGAAAATCATGACTGATGTGTTTGTAGAAATTCTGATATTCCTCATCACTGATTTCCTGACGCGGGCGCTGCCAGAGTGCCGTGGCAGAATTCAGGGTTTCCGACTTCTCCTCGTCTTCACCCTCCGCCGGCGTCACCAGAATGATAGGAAATGCCACATGATCCGAATACTGATGCACTACCTGGCGAAGCTTGAAGTCATCCAGAAACTCGCCCGCGTCATCACGCAAGTGAAGGATAACCGCCGTGCCCTGCTCTTCCCGTTCAATGCTTTCTACCGTGAATTCACCCTGGCCATCACTCTCCCAGCGTACGCCGGAGGCCTTGTCGGTGCCCGCTTTGCGACTTTCCACAGTGACCCGGTCAGCAACGATAAAGGCCGAATAGAACCCCACGCCGAACTGACCAATAAGCTGAGCATCTTTCTTCTGATCGCCACTGAGTGAGGCCAGAAATTTCTCGGTACCGGAACGCGCAATCGTGCCGAGGTTGTCGATGACGTCCTGCTCATCCATTCCAATACCGTTATCGGCTATGGTCAGGGTGCCCGCATCCTGGTCCACGCGCAGGCTGATTGACGGCTCATTACCGTCTTCCATTAACGACGGATTATCCAGTGCCTGAAAACGCAATTTGTCGCAGGCATCCGAGGCATTGGAAATCAGCTCACGCAGAAAGATTTCACGATTGCTGTAGAGGGAATGAATCATCAGATGCAGAAGTCGGGAGACCTCTGCCTGAAAACCATGGGTTTGTTTTTCGGCCGACACGGCTGACTCCTCTCCGGGTTGAATGACCCGAATGAAATAGGGATGGCCGTGAGTTTTTCAAGGGAGGGGCCACCGGAATTTCCGGCAGCCTGTCAGCGGTGAACCTGGTGCGCCAGGGCTGAGGCCAGATCCGGGTAACGAAACACAAAGCCCTGCTGTTCCAGACGACGCGGGTAAACCCGCTGCCCCCCCAGCAGAATACCTGATTGCTCGCCCAGACCGGCACGCAATGCCACAGCGGGAACCCGCAGAAAGGCAGGCCGCTTTACGGTGCTCGCCAGCGAGCGATGAAATTCCCTCTGGGTCACCGGTGCTGGAGCGGTAGCATTGAAAACGCCATCAATGCCAGGAGTTTCCACCGCCCTCACCAGGATGGCCACCATGTCGTCGATATGAATCCAGCTTAGCCACTGGCTGCCATCACCAAGCATGGCTCCCAGACCCAGCCGGTACACAGGCAACAATTTGCCGAGCATGCCGCCATCACGACCAAGAACAATGCCTGTGCGGATAAGACACAGCCGTACCCCCTGACGAGAGACAGGCCTGGCGGATTGCTCCCAGGCATCACAGAGCAGATAGCCGAAGTCTCTTTTACGGGCAGCACTGTCTTCGGTCAGCTCCGCATTGCCAGCATCACCGTAAAAGCCCACCGCAGAACCCGACACCATCACGGCCGGCTTGCGATCCAACCTCGCCACCAGCCCGACCAGAGCCTGGGTCACACCAATGCGCGAATCCATCAGAACCTGCTTGCGTCGATCGGTCCAGCGACCGGCAAACAGGCTTTCACCAGCCAGATTGACAATGCCGTCGATGGCCTCGTCGTTGGCCACATCATCCAGCGAAGATACGATCCGGGTATGCTCGGGCAACAACTTGGCCGCCTTACGCGGCCGACGACTGAGCACAACCAGGTCGTGACCATGTGCCGCCAGCCTCCGGCACAGATGCTGACCGATGAATCCGCTGCCTCCGGTAATCAGTATCTTCAACGTGTCGCCTCTACCTTTTGAATGCTGTTCATATCGTAGAAGTATTCGATGTTGCCTGCTCCCATCGACACACTCAAGGTCAAATGATCCTCCGTGACTGACTGGAGGATGCCACTGCGGGGAGGCACATCACTGGCGGTTATCGTCACCGACTTGCCGATCAGCGCTCGAAACGCCTGGATCTTTTCAGACGCTTCACCGCCAGCAGTGGCGTCTACCGCTCCACTCTCCGGAGCCATAGCTTCCGGCTCGCTTTCATAGATAACCTGCGCTTGCTCGCTGCCCTCGCCGTGGACTGCCACATCAATCCGCTGGCCCGTGCTGTGCAATGTCATGGACAGGAGTTCATCCGCTGACACTGCCCGTTCCACCTTTCCACTTCCCACATTCATTTGCAGCCACAGCCGGTCCGCCGTTATCCGCTGAATAACCCCGTCCAGTTTGCGTCCACTGTGCGTTTCCAGGGTCACCTCTCTGTCTACATAGGCAACCAGTTCGGGGAAACTCATCTGAACCGGCGGCAACGTCTGCTTCACCGTATGATTCTGTTTCTCGAAAGTCGGCGACACAAGGGCCGCGCTTCCCTCCCGTCGGGGAGTGATCACCCGGGTTTCCATGGAGCCGGGCACTACAGACCAGCCCACTTCACTTTTTTCCAGGCGCACATGCCGCTGCTCGACGGCACCGTTGGTCAACGCCACCCGGGACATGACCTGCCCGGTCCCCTCGCCACGCCGCAATTGCACATGCTCGGCTTCCACGGATTCCAGCGCCCCCTCGGGGAACTGGGTCACCAGATACTCCTCTGCCACGTAAGCCAGGGTATCATCGTGATCAAAATGAAGGTCAACGGCACCGTTACGGTAACGCAAGTGATTGGAATACGCCGTGAAGTCTCCAACCAGGTAGCTCTTGTAGCTGTCAGGCATGACCAGCACCATCGACCCGGAAAGCTGATCGGTATCCAGTGGCGCCAACGCCAGCTCCATGCGGTAACCGCCGGAAAAAATCCGGGTTTCCGGATATTCCTGCCCCTCGGGTTTCCAGGAAAGATGGACGACCGGCGCCTGTTCATCCGAGGGATTGACCAGAAGCGAGCGCCGCTTGGTGATGGCTTTGGGGTCCCAGCCAAGTAGCACGCGGACTTCCAGCTCCGGGAGGAACCCCTGCCCCTGGCTGGCCGTCAGCACCCCATCGATCAGTGCCACCCGGTCATAGCGAAACGCTTTGCCATGGAGGCGGCCGGACAGCGCTTTGCCCTCACCTTCCACGACCAGTAAAGCCGCTTCCTCGGAACTCACAAAAGCCGTACTCGAGGCCATGTTCTCACCCCGTAGCACCTGGCCTGCCTGACCGGCAAGGTGTTGCTGTGGCGATTTGCTCAGTAGGCTCTGCCCCGTGACCACAAACAGCGCCACACCCACCGCTGCAGCCAGTAGTGACGCCACTCGCCCGAGCGCCCACCAACGGTACTCTTCCCAGTGTTGTTGCACCTGCCCGAGACTGGCAAGTGGTACCAGGAAAAAGAGCGCGCTGTGTCCACGGCTGCCGGCCTCATGCATCAGCCCCAGGGTGCTGATGATAAAGCCACTTACCCCAATAATGATCAGCAGTTCTGCCATCTTTTTATTCTCTCAACAGGGTGTCGAAATTGCTGTCCCCGGCATCATTGGCACTCTCTCACCTGGCAATCCGTCTGCACACGTATCACCCGACCTGACCGCCACTGAAAACCATTGCATTCAGGGGCTGCGGGATAAAGAACCAGCCCCGCCGCGAAACCCATCACCGAATGGCACCACTTTACAAAGCCCGGCGTGGGCATTCCAGCACTTAAGTGACTGATTTTGCTATCTGGCAGACTAGCATGATCTTGATCACACTCTGCATCGGCCTGGTCCATGCCGAAGGACCGGCAGGCCGCCGGGAGCGCTGGCTGCCACCACTTGTCATCGGAAATAAAAAAAAACTTGTAAGCGGGAATATCAGCGGATATATAGGCGCTGAGGAGGTTGGGAAACCGGTGAGCCCGGGCCTGACTGCCTGTCAGGTTGTTTGAGGAGGTCAGACACAGGAGGCCACCATGAGTAACCGTCGCAACGAGCAAGACCTTGATTCGGAAGATCTGCTGATGAATGAAGATTTCGATATCCTGGATGAAGACATGGACGATGAAGAGCAGGAAGAGCGCAGTGCCCGTTCCCGCTCCTTCAACATGGACATGCGTCATCGCATCGAAGATCGTCTGGAGGAGCGTCGCCTGAAAAAGGAACTCAACGAATACGAGTTCTTTGATCTGGATGACGATGTACTCCACTAACAAAAAGGCCGGCAAAATGCCGGCCTTTTTGTCTATGCGGAGAGCGATTACCAGCCTGTCGCTTCTTTGACAGCCTTGCCGATTTCCGCAGGGTTACGGACAGTCTTCACTCCGGCCGCTTCCAGAGCCGCGAACTTTTCATCTGCCGTACCCTTGCCACCGGCAATGATAGCGCCCGCGTGGCCCATGCGTTTGCCCGGAGGCGCCGTAACACCAGCGATGTAACTCACTACCGGCTTGGTCACGTGCTCCTTGATATAGGCAGCGGCTTCGTCTTCGGCAGTGCCGCCGATCTCGCCGACCATGACAATGGCTTCGGTCTGGGGATCGTTCTGGAACAGCTCCAACGCATCGATGAAGGTGGTACCCGGAATCGGGTCACCGCCAATACCGATACAGGTGGACTGGCCAAAGCCCAGCTTGGTGGTCTGGTTAACGGCTTCGTAGGTCAAGGTCCCGGAGCGGGAGACGATCCCGACTTTGCCGGGTTGGTGGATATGACCTGGCATGATGCCGATCTTGCACTCACCGGGAGTGATGACACCGGGGCAATTCGGACCGATCAGGCGCACCCCACCCTTGCGGGTGATGTACTCCTTCACATAGAGCATATCCAGCGCCGGAATACCTTCGGTGATACAAACGATCAGCTCGATCCCCGCGTCCGCGGCTTCCAGAATGGAGTCCTTGCAAAACGGTGCCGGCACATAGATGACGCTGGCGGTGGCGCCAGTTTCGGCCACCGCTTCGGCCACCGTGTTGAAGACCGGAAGGCCCAGGTGGGTCTGGCCACCCTTGCCCGGGGTCACACCACCCACCATCTGCGTACCGTATTCAATGGCTTGCTCGGAGTGGAAGGTGCCCTGGCTGCCGGTGAAGCCCTGGCAGATGACTTTGGTGTTCTTGTCAATCAGTACGCTCACGCGGCACCTCCCACTGCTTTTACTACCTGCTCGGCAGCATCATCAAAACTTTTTGCGGCAATGATATTCATGCCACTTTCTGCCAGCTTCTGGGAGCCCAGCTCCGCATTGTTGCCTTCCAGGCGCACCACGACTGGCACCGTCACACCCACTTCCTCGACCGCGCCGATGATGCCTTCGGCAATCAGGTCACAGCGAACGATACCGCCGAAGATATTCACCAGGACGGCCTTTACCTGATCATCGGAGAGGATGATCTTGAACGCTTCGGTAACGCGCTCCTTGGTAGCACCACCGCCCACATCCAGGAAGTTGGCCGGGGCACCACCCTTCAGCTTCACCAGGTCCATGGTGCCCATGGCCAGACCAGCACCGTTCACCATGCAACCAATGTTGCCGTCCAGTGCCACGTAGTTGAGCTCCCACTCGGCCGCACGACGCTCGCGCTCGTCTTCCTGGGAAGGATCTTCCAGCGCCTTGATGTCCGGGTGGCGGTAAAGGGCCGAGCCATCCACGTTAATCTTGGCGTCCAGACAGTGCAGGTCACCTTGCTCAGTGATCACAAGCGGGTTCACTTCGATCAGGGCCAGGTCCTTGTCGATGAACAGCTGGGCCAGACCCACAAAGATCTTGGCGAACTGGTTCACCTGCTTGCCTTCCAGACCCAGCTTGAACGCAATGTCGCGGGCCTGGTAGGGCTGTGCACCGACCAGCGGATCGATTTCTGCGCGGAGGATTTTTTCCGGAGTCTCTTCAGCCACGGTCTCGATGTCCACGCCACCTTCGGTGGAGGCCATGAACACCACACGACGGCTGGCACGATCCAGGACCGCACTCAGGTACAATTCCTTGGCGATATCGGTGCAGGTTTCCACCAGAATCTTGGAAACCGGCTGGCCGTGTTCATCGGTCTGGAACGTCACCAGATTCTTGCCGAGCCACTGCTCGGCAAACGCCGCCGCTTCCTCAGCGCTATCCACCAGCTTTACACCACCGGCCTTGCCTCGGCCTCCAGCGTGCACCTGGGCCTTTACCACCCACTTGTCACCACCAATTTCCTTGGTTTTGGCTGCGACCTCTTCAGGAGTATCGCAAGCGAAACCGGTAGAAACTGGCAGACCATAATCAGCAAAAAGCTGCTTTGACTGATATTCATGGAGATTCATGCCAATACTTCCATCCTGTTGAATGATTTGGCGCCCTTGCGGGCGCCGTTTTTCGCTGCCGTTCTACGCCGTCACTTCTTGCGGCGACGCTGCGCCACATGAATGGCTTTGTAATCCACAGCCAATGCAGCTTCATGAACGGTTTCTGACAGGCTCGGATGTCCGAACACCATCAGTTGCAAATCTTCCACGGTAGCGCCGAATTCCATGGCCACCACCCCCTGCTGAATCAGCTCGGAAGCTTGTGGGCCCACCACATGCATGCCGAGAATCCGATCGGTTTTCTCGTCGGCCACAAACTTCACCATCCCGCCGGTTTCACCGGCTGCCATGGCTCGGCCATTGGCCGCAAACGGCACTGCACCGGTCTTGTAAGCCTCTCCGGATTCTTTGGCCTCTTCTTCAGTCTTGCCGACCCAGGCCACTTCAGGATGGGTATAAATCACCCCAGGTACTGCCTCGTAGTTCACCTGGGTGTGCTCGCCGGCGATCACTTCCGCCACCATCACACCCTCTTCAATGGCCTTGTGGGCCAATGCCGGGCCACGTACCAGATCACCGATGGCATAAACACCAGGCACATCGGTACGGCACTGGCTATCCACATAGACGAAGTTGCGTTCGTCGAGGCTGACACCGGCGTCCTGGCTGAGCAGGCCTTCGGTATAAGGGCGACGCCCCACCGCCACGATCAACCGATCAAAGGTTTCCTGCTGATCACCGTCCTTGTCCGTATAGCTCACCACTACCTGGTTCTTTTTCACTTCCGACCCGGTAACCCGGGCACCCAGACGAATATCAAGCCCCTGCTTGGTGAACTGTTTTCTGGCATCCTTCGCAATCTGTTGATCCACAGCGGGCAGGAAGGTATCCACCGCTTCCAGCACCACCACTTCACTACCCAGACGGGCCCACACGCTGCCCAACTCCAGACCGATCACCCCAGCCCCGATCACGCCGAGGCGCTTGGGCACTTCAGGCAGGTCCAGGGCGCCGGTGGAATCGACGATGATTTTCTGATCCACCGGGGTGGGAGGGATTTCTACCGGCACAGACCCCGCCGCCAGGATGACGTGGTCTGCCTGCAGAGTCTGCACCTCCCCCTCCAGTGGGGAGAACTCCACCTGCTTGCCACTCTTGAGCTGCCCGGCACCCTGCAGCCAGGTCACCTTGTTGGCCTTGAACAGTTGGGCGATGCCACCGGTCAGGTTACGAACAATGGTGTCCTTGCGCTGGTGCATGGCATCCAGGTCCAGGCTGACCTTATCCAGCTTGATGCCGTGGTCTGCCAATGAGTCCTGCGCTTCATGGTATTTCCAGGAGGAATCCAGCAATGCCTTGGAGGGGATACACCCCACATTGAGACAGGTCCCCCCCAGTGCCGGCTCATCCTGCTTGTTGATGCGTTTCTCGATGCAGGCCGTGTTGAAACCCAGTTGCGCACAACGAATGGCAGCCACATAACCGCCGGGGCCACCACCGATGACAATGACGTCGTACTTGTCAGTCATGATCTATTCCTTTCATCGCAGGCACGGCCCACGCAACACGCTGGCACGCCGTGGCGTGTTCGCGTGCGAGCATGATACGTGCAGGCATACATTCAGATATCCAGCAACAGCCGCGCCGGATCTTCGATAAAGTTCTTCACGGCCACCAGGAATTGCACCGCTTCCTTGCCATCAATCAGGCGATGGTCGTAAGAAAGAGCCAGGTACATCATTGGCAGGATTTCGACTTTGCCATCCACCGCCATGGGGCGTTCCTGAATTTTGTGCATGCCCAGGATAGCCGTCTGTGGCGGATTGAGAATCGGGGTAGAGATCAGGGAGCCGAACACACCACCGTTGGAAATGGTAAAGGTGCCCCCGGTCATCTCTTCGATGGACAATTTGCCTTTCTGGGCTTTCTGGCCGTACTCGATGATCTGTGACTCCACTTCCGCCAGGCCTTTCTGATCGGCATCCCGGATTACCGGCACCACCAGACCACGCTCGGTGGACACTGCCACCCCCACGTCGTAGTAGCCGTGGTAGACAATGTCATCACCGTCGATGGAGGCGTTCACTGCGGGGAAGCGCTTCAGGGCTTCCACACAGGCGCGGGTGAAGAAGCCCATGAAGCCCAGGCGAACGTTATGCGCCTTTTCGAATTCCGGCTGGTAATGCTTGCGCATATCCATGATCGGTTTCATGTTGACCTCGTTAAAGGTGGTCAACATGGCCGCATCCTGCTGGGCAGACACCAGACGCTCGGCAATCCGCTTGCGCAGACGGGTCATGGGCACGCGGCGTTCTTCACGCTCACCCGGTGTCGCCGGCACATCCACGGTGGCCGGCTGTTGCGGAGCCGGTTGACTGGCACGCTCTTCGGCCTTGTCGCTGATGGTTTTTTCCACATCCGCCTTGGTGATGCGTCCACCCTTGCCGGTACCACTCACCTGCTCTGCAGCGATACCGTGTTCCGTCATCAGCTTTCGGGCTGCCGGACCGGCCTGGTCAGACGCGCTGCTGTCATCGCTGGCCGGAGCCGGGGCACTGTCCGCGCTGGCTGACGTTTCCTCTGCCGGCTCGGCAGCAGGCTTCTCTTCCGAGGGGGCGGGTGCGGAACCACTGGCCCCTTCCTCGAAGTTGGCCAGCACCTGCTGGCTTTCCACGGTATCCCCTTCCGGGGCCAGAATTTTGCTCAGTACACCGTCAGCCGGTGCTACCACTTCGAGCACCACCTTGTCGGTTTCAATGTCGACCAGCAGCTCATCACGTTTTACCGCTTCACCTTCCTGCTTGTGCCAGGTGGCTACGGTGCCGTCCGCTACTGATTCGGGAAACTGCGGGGCTTTGATATCAGTCGCCATGCCTAATCCTTATTTACTTGATCTCGAAGGCGTCCTGGACGAGACGCTGCTGTTGTTCCACATGAAGGGCCATGGAGCCAGCCGCCGGCGCGGCAGCCATGTCCCGGCCTGCGTAGTGCACCTGAAGGGAACCCACCTGGCGTGCCACCCGGTACATATGATGCTGCGAGCAATACCAGGCCCCCTGGTTCATGGGTTCTTCCTGGCACCACACCAGGGTCTCCAGATTCGGATAGCCTTCCAGCACCTCCTGCAGACGCTGCTCGGGGAAGGGATACAGCTGTTCGATGCGAATCAGCGCCGTATCGGTCAGGTTGTCACCTTCCCGTTTTTCAAGCAGGTCGTAGTAAACCTTGCCGGAGCACATCACCACCCGTTTGACCTGGCTGGGGTCAAGCTCCCCGGTATCGTCCAGCACCGTGTGGAAGATACCCTGAGCCAGGTCTTCAAGCGTGGAAACCGCCTTCTTGTGACGCAGCAGGCTCTTGGGGCTCATGACCACCAGTGGCTTGCGCAGGGGCCGTACGGCCTGCCGGCGCAACAGGTGGTAGATCTGTGCCGGGGTACTGGGTACGCAGACCTGCATGTTGTGCTCAGCGCACAGTTGCAGGAAACGCTCCAGACGCGCGGAGGAATGCTCCGGACCCTGCCCTTCATAACCATGGGGCAGCAGCATGGTCAGGCCGCACAAGCGGCCCCACTTGGCTTCCCCGGAGGAGATGAACTGGTCGATCACCACCTGGGCACCATTGGCGAAATCACCGAACTGGGCCTCCCAGATCACCAGAGACTTGGGCGTGGTGGTGGAATAGCCATACTCGTAGCCGAGCACCGCCTCTTCAGAGAGTAGCGAGTCATAAATATCGAAACGCGGCTGCCCCTCGTAGAGGTGCTGCAGCGGCACGTATTGCTCACCGTCTTTCTGGTTGTGCAGCACTGCATGGCGGTGAGAGAAGGTCCCGCGGCCACAGTCCTGACCGGTCAACCGCACACTGAAGCCCTGGTCAATCAGGGTGGCGTAGGCCAGGGTTTCCCCGTAGCCCCAGTTCAGCGGCAGCGCGCCGGCGGTCATCTTGCGGCGATCTTCGAGGATCTTTTTCACCTGGCGCTGCACCACAAAACCTTCCGGCGGCGTTTCCAGGCGGGTGGCCAGATCCTGCAGTTTCTTCAGCGGATAGGAAGTATCCCAGTCATCTTCCACCTGGTGACCGATATAGGGAGACCAGTCCACAAACAGGGCCTTGTTGGGCTCACGCACCAGGGATTTCACCACATGGTCCCCGGCATCCAGCATGTTGCGGTAATCATCCGCGGTCCGCTGGGCCACCTGCTCACTGACCACCCCCTCGCTGATCAGCCGCTCGGCATAGAGGGTACGGGTGGTCGGGTGGGATTTGATCTTCTTGTACATCAACGGCTGGGTAGAAGACGGCTCATCCGCCTCGTTGTGGCCAAGCCGGCGATAACAGATCAGATCAATGACCACATCCTTCTTGAACTGCATGCGGTAATCCACCGCCAGCTGAGTCACGAAGTACACCGCTTCCGGATCGTCCGCATTGACGTGGAAGATCGGCGCCTGGACCATTTTCGCCACGTCGGTGCAGTATTCCGTGGAGCGGGCGTCTTCGCGGCGACTGGTGGTAAAGCCCACCTGATTGTTGATGATCACATGCAGGGTGCCGCCGGTCTTGAAACCCCGGGTCTGGGACATCTGGAAAGTCTCCATGACCACACCCTGGCCGGCAAAAGCGGCATCACCATGAAGCAGAATCGGCACCACCTGTTCCCCCTCGGGGTCATCGCGGCGATCCTGACGGGCCCGAACCGATCCTTCCACCACCGGAGAAACAATCTCAAGATGTGACGGGTTGAACGCCATGGCCAGGTGCACTTC
>JAZAJX010000062.1:0-7355 GCA_036230225.1 Pseudomonadota bacterium
TGTCCACTATCAACTGTCAATTGCCCTTCTATACGCCTGCGTATGCAGCAATTCCACCAGCTCTTTCTCCGGCACCGGGCGGCTGATCAGGTAACCCTGGATGCTGTCGCAGTGCATGTCGCGCAGGATGCTCAGGTGGGCGTCGGTTTCCACGCCTTCAGCGACCACGTTCATCTGCAGGCTGTGGGCCATGTCGATGATGGCGCGGGTGATGGCGGCATCATCCGGGCTCTTGTCCAGGTCCATGATGAAGGAGCGGTCGATCTTCAGGGTATCCACCGGGAAACGCTTCAGATAACTCAGTGACGAGTAGCCGGTACCGAAGTCGTCCAGGGCCAGTTCGATGCCCCGGGTACGCAGTTGCTGGAGCAGCTCGATGTTCTGTTCCATGTCTTCCATGATCAGGCTTTCGGTCAGTTCCAGTTCCAGCAGGTGGGGCGGTAGCTCGGTGCTTTCCAGTACCCGGTCGACAATCTCGGCCACATTGCCCTTGCGGAACTGGTGGGCGGACAGATTCACCGATACACAGATATCCCCCAGGCCCTGTTTGTGCCACTGATGGGCCTGGCGACAGGAGCGTTCCAGAACCAGTTCGCCGATGGCGGAAATCAGCCCGGTTTCCTCGGCAAGGGGGATGAATTCCGCGGGTGGTAGCAGGCCCATGGTGGGGTGCTGCCAGCGCACCAGGGCTTCCACCGAGTTGATTCGGTTGCTGGCCAAATCCATCTTCGGTTGGTAGTAGACCACGAATTCGTTCTTGAAAATGGCCTTGCGCAGGCTGGTCTCCAACGCCAGCTGCTCCACCGAGGCGACTCGCATGTTGCCGCGATAGAACTGGTAGTTGTTGCCGCCGCTGCGTTTGGCCTGGTAGACCGCCATGTCTGCCTGGTTGATCATGCTCTGCGCTTCCTTGGCGGTATCCGGAAAAATGCTGATACCGATGCTGGCACCCAGTAGCAGTTCGTGACCATCGATCATGAAGGGTTTCTTCATGGCATTGATCAGCTTCTGGCATTGCTGGCTGATGGCGCCTTCGCCGCCATGGTTCTCCAGCAGCAGGGTGAATTCGTCACCCCCCACTCGAGCCAGGTTTTCTTCGCCGCCGGCATGCTGGGCAATGCGCTCGGCGGCAGCCTTGAGCAGGCGGTCGCCGATTTCATGGCCCAGGGATTCATTGATCGGCTTGAAGCGGTCCAGGTCGATCATCAACAGTGCGGCCTTTTCCCGGTTCAGCCGCGCCAGCGTCAGGGACTTGTGCAGGTGTTCGCGGAACTGGGTGCGGTTGGCCAGGCCGGTGAGGCGGTCGTAGTTGGACAGGAACTGCAACTGCTGTTCGGTTTCCTTGCGGGTGGTCAGGTCAGAGATCATGCCCACATAGCGAATCACCCGTTTCTGCTCATCGCGGACCGCGCTGACCTGCAGCCATTCCGGGAAAATCTCACCGTTGTGGCGGCGCTCATTGATTTCCCCTTCCCAGAAACCGGTCTCGTTAAGAGCCGCGGTAATCGCCAGGTAGATTTCCTTGTTGGCATGGGTGCTCTGCTCATCCAGGATACGCCGCCCCAGAACCATGGATTCGCTGTACCCGGTAATCTGTTCGAAGCGGGCGTTGACGGCCAGGAAGCGGAACTTGTGGTCGAGGATAAAGATGCCCTCGGGGGCATTATCAAACACGGTGGCGGCCAGCCGCTGCTGCTCCTGGGCCTGGCGATCCTCAGTGATGTCCCGGCGGGTGCCGATCATGCGCAGGGCGCGGCCCTGCTCGGACCAGGTCACCACGCGGCCTTCGTCCTCGATCCAGCGCCAGGTGCCATCCGCATGCCGCAGCCGGTAGACCGCATGGTAGCGGTCATTCTGACCCTTGAAATGGGACACCATGGCCCGGCGGATGCGGGTGAGATCTTCCGGATGGACCAGGGTTTCCAGATCACCGAAGAAGTTCTTGAAGTAGGCGCTGTCGTAACCCAGCAGCTTGTCGAAATTGGTGTGGTAGTTGCGGCCGGTATCCAGCATCCAGTCCCACAGGCCAATATTGCTGGCCTCCAGGGCCAGCTCCAGCCGTTCACTGGTGGCGGCCAGCGCCTGGTTGGTTTCACCCAGCGCCTGGGTGCGCTCCTGCACCATGGATTCCAGCCGCTCATTGGTTTCCTGCAGGCGCTGGCGGGCTTCCTTCCTTTCGTAGATTTCCTGGGCCAGTTTTTCGTTGAGCGCTTCCGCATCGCTGCGGGCCCGGTTCAGGTAATCGATCAGTGACCGGTTGCTGGCCTGCAGCATCATGGCCTGGTGGCCGGTCTGGTTGATGCGGCGGGCGGCAAACAGGAAGAACAGGCCCAGCAGTGACATCAGCAGCATCAGCGATAACTGGCCATGGGCCTGGGTTTCCGACAGGCGCCACATGCCGGGGCCCAGTAGCATTAGCAGGTAGAGGAACACCGTGGGGAAGTGACTGCTGTAGGCGGCCAGGGCCATGGTGCTCAGGCCCAGTCCCAGGCAGGCGGTCACCAGCTGGGCGGCGAGCATGTCCGGGGCGAACAGGGTGTCCAGGGGATTGAACAGGTAGCCGGCCAGACCCAGGATCAGCGGTGAGCTCAGGGCGATGGCGGCGAGTACATGACGGCAGTGAGGGGTGGCCAGGTCATCACGCAGGCGACGATGGCACAACGGCAGCAGAATCAGCCGGGCGAGCTGGATCATGCCTACCGCCCCGAGCCACAACAGCAGATCATGGCGGGGCGCCGGGGTGTCCCAGTAGGCCCACACCAGTGTCACCGCACTGGCGCTTTCCATTAGCAACAGCATAGCAATGCCACTGAGCAGCAACTGGCACTGTTCGGTGACCACGCCATTGAATGGCGGGCTGGTTCGGGTTTGCGGAGACTGGGAAGGCACCTTGATTATTATCCTCTGGCTTGTCGCCGAGTGTTTTTGAGGTTCAGTTTACCTATCGGCGCAGCCAAGGGAAACCGGGAACACCGCATTGATAGTGGCGTATTGCCATGTCTGCGCGCCGTCGTGCATCGCCGCCGCGGACATTCTGCTAAACTCCCGCGCCATGGATGACGTAACTTCCCTTATCGAAGGTCTGAACCCGGCCCAGCGTGATGCCGTGGCTGCGGATGACCGCCATTTACTGGTGCTGGCCGGTGCCGGCTCGGGCAAGACCCGGGTGCTGGTGCACCGCATCGCCTGGCAGATTGCCACCGAGCAGGCCTCGCCGTTCGGGATTCTGGCGGTCACTTTTACCAACAAGGCCGCCGCCGAGATGCGCGGGCGCATCGAGCAGTTGCTGGACATGTCCGCTGACGGCATGTGGGTGGGCACCTTCCACAGCATTGCCCACCGGCTGCTGCGTTCCCACTGGCAGGAAGCCGGTCTGCCCCAGGGCTTCGAGATCATCGACGCCGATGATCAGCAACGCCTGGTCAAGCGAGTGATTCGCGAACTGGGGCTGGACGAGCAGCGCTGGCCGGCCCGCCAGGCCACCTGGTTCATCAACGGCCAGAAAGATGAAGGCCTGCGCGCCAGACACATGGACGCCAACGGCGACCTGTTCGTGCAGACCATGCAAAAGATCTACTTTGGCTACGAAGAGGCCTGCGAGCGCGGTGGGCTGGTGGACTTCAACGAAATGCTGCTGCGGGTGCTGGAACTGTTCCGCGACAACGATGGCTTGCGTGGACATTATCAGCGCCGTTTCCGGCACATTCTGGTGGATGAGTTCCAGGACACCAACAGCATCCAGTATGCCTGGCTGCGATTACTGGCCAATGACGATAATGCGGTCACCATCGTCGGTGATGACGACCAGTCCATCTACGGCTGGCGTGGTGCCAAGATCGAGAACATCCACAAGTTCAGCCGCGATTTCCCGGATACCCGCACCATTCGTCTGGAGCAGAACTACCGCTCCACCGGCACCATCCTGAAAGCCGCCAACGCGGTGATCGGCAACAATGCGGATCGGCTTGGCAAGGAGTTGTGGACCGAGGACGGCGACGGGGACCCGATCCGTCTCTACACCGGGTTCAACGAGGTGGATGAGGCTCGCTTTATCGCCGGCCGGGTGGAAAAACTGTTTCAGGAGGGCACGGCGCGCCGGGAAATGGCGGTGCTGTACCGCTCCAATGCCCAGTCCCGGGTGCTGGAAGAAGCCTTTCTGCAGGCGGGGATTCCCTACCGTATCTATGGTGGCCAGCGCTTCTTCGAGCGCCTGGAAATCAAGAATGCGCTGGCGTACCTGCGTCTGCTCAACCACCGCCATGCGGATGCAGCCTTCGAGCGGGTGGTGAATACGCCCACCCGGGGCATCGGCAACAAGACCCTGGAAACCCTGCGAGAGGTGGCTCGTCAGCGAGGCCTGTCTCTCTGGGATGCGGCTCAGGTCATCGTCAGTGAGCAGTTGCTTACTGCCCGGGCCACCAATGCCCTGGCTGTGTTCCTGAACCTGGTGACGCAACTGGACCAGCAGTGTGACGGCTTGTCCCTGGCGGAAACCACCGAACACGTGATTGAGGCCAGCGGCCTGCTCGAATTTCACGGCAAGGAGAAAGGGGAGAAGGGTCAGCAACGCCTGGAAAACCTGCGCGAACTGGTGTCCGCCACCCGGGAGTTCGGCGAGGAAGACGAGGACTCGGAGATGGACTCGTTGACGGCCTTCCTGGATCACGCGGCGCTGGAATCCGGCGAGGGCCAGGCCGATGCCCACGAGGATGCCGTGCAGATGATGACCCTGCACTCCGCCAAGGGGCTGGAATTTCCGGTGGTGTTCATCTGTGGCATGGAAGAGGGGCTGTTTCCGCACCAGATGTCCAGCGAAGAGCCGGGCCGGCTCGCCGAGGAGCGACGCCTCTGCTATGTGGGGCTGACCCGTGCCATGCGCGAACTCTACCTGACCCACGCGGAAAGCCGACGGCTTTATGGTAACGAGAACTTTAATCCGGCCAGCCGTTTCCTGCGCGAAATTCCCGCCGAATATCTCGAGGAAATTCGTGCCCGAGCCGGGTTCAGCCGTCCGGTAGGCGGGGCGGCCCGACCGATTCGGGAAACCGAATCCAACGGCATCAATCTGGGGGCCCGGGTGTTGCACCCGAAATTCGGCGAGGGCACCGTATTGCACTTCGAGGGCCAGGGGCCCAATGCGCGCCTGCAGATCAACTTCGATGGCGCCGGGACCAAGTGGCTGGTGAGTCAGTACGCCCGGCTGGAAGTGATCTGATATACCACAGAGGGCGCAGCGCTCACTGAGAAAGTATGCCGGGCCAATGGGTGCCTTTTGTCAGTGACCAATAAACGCAAGGCATACTGGAAAATGCATTAACCACACACGACCGCAGAGGTTGGGCTTGTCTCGGTGAACTCTGTGTCCTCTGTGGTAATAACAATGATTTGGAGGATAACCCCTTGGATCGTCGTAAATTTGTTTCTGCGCTGGGTCTGGGACTGGGCGGACTGGCGCTGGCCGGTTGTGAACAGAAAGATTGCCCGCCGGGCAGCGAGGGCACTGCCACCACGCCGGACGCAGAGAAAAAGGCGCCGGTTCAGCAGACCTACGAATGGAAGATGGTGACCACCTGGCCGAAAAACTATCCCGGCCTGGGGGCTGGCGCCAACCGTTTTGCCAAGCGCGTGGAAGAAATGTCCGCCGGGCGCATCAAGATCAAGGTGTATGGCGCCAAGGAGTTGGTGCCGGCCTTTGAGGTCTTCGATGCCGTTCGCCAGGGCAGCGCGGAAATGGGACATGGTGCCGCCTATTACTGGAAGGGCAAGCACCCGGCTACCCCTTTCTTTACGGCAGTGCCTTTCGGCCTGACAGCGCAGGAAATGAACGGCTGGTTGCACCACGGGGGTGGGCAGCAACTCTGGGATGACCTGTATGCCCAGTTTAACCTGAAGCCCTTTGCCTGTGGCAATACCGGTACCCAGATGGCGGGCTGGTTCAACCGGGAAATCAACAGCGTCGAGGATCTGCAGGGCCTGAAGATGCGCATGCCGGGCCTGGCCGGAGAAGTGCTGGCCAAAGTGGGGGCCACGCCGGTGCAATTGCCCGGAGCCGAAGTCTTCACGTCCATGCAGACCGGTGCCATTGATGCCGCCGACTGGGTGGGGCCCTACAACGACCTGACCTTCGGGTTGCACCGGGTGGCTGAGTACTACTATTACCCGGGCTGGCAGGAGCCGGGCCCGACCCTGGAGCTGACTATCAACAAGAAGGTCTGGGATAGTTTGCCGGCGGATCTGCAGGCCATCATCCGCTATGCCGCCCAGTCCGAAAACCAGGACATGCTCGACGAGTACACCGCCCGCAACAATGCGGCGCTACAGGAACTGGTCAACAAGCATGGGGTGAAATTGCGCCGCCTGCCGGATGATGTGCTCAAGGCCCTGAAGGAGGCCAGCGACGACGTGGTGGAAGCGCTGGTGGCGGACAACAAGGAAGCCCGCAAGGTTTACGATTCTTACCGCACATTCCGCGACCAGTCAGTGAACTACCAGGCCGTGGCCGAGCAGCCCTACATGAACGTGCGCAGCGAGCTGGAAAAAGGCAACAAACCCGCCTGATCCGGCAAGTGCTGCATGAAGACAAGACGGGGCCTTTTGGCCCCGTTTTTGTTTCCGGGACGCGCAATGAGCCAAGTCATAACGCGGGGAATGCTCTCCACACCGGTTCATCCTGCTGTCAGCCCAAGGCCCGTTTTTCACCAGCATGCCAGTTGAATATGTAGGATATGGCTTACATGAATTTGTAAGTAGTTGAGTTAGGGTGGTTTTTCAGAAAAGCGGATGCAAGAAAAGTCCGAGTAAAAATGCCCGTTCAACACGCAAATGCAAGCAAACTCTGTTAAGAGCAATTCTTGTTTGTAGGGTAACTCATTGATCAGTAGGTAATTTGATGTGATTGTTGAATGGGGATTGACCGGGGATATACAGCAAAGCGATATATCGCATCTGCAATTGAATACGCTGTTAGATGGGGGATAAGAATGTCTGATTATAGATGGCGCTGCATGGCCTGTGAGCTTGGCAATGAAGCAGATGAGAAACGTTGCGTTCGATGTGGATGCCCGGCATCTCCCCAAGATACAGAAATTGAAGCACACAAAGCCCAGTATCTAGCTCTTCAGGGTAGAAAATACGAGTGCGCCAAGTGTGGATTCGGCGAGTATAAAGCAGGAGAAATGAGGGGCTCTGGAGGTATTCTTTCGAGTTTTCTTGAAGTGGAAACTGAAAAATTCTCCTTTGTTTCTTGCGCGAAATGTGGCTATACAGAGTTTTATAGAGGAAAAGCAAGTACGTTGAGGAATATTGGTGACTTTCTTAGTTAAGGTCGCACCATATAACAAGCGACTGTGATCCCA
>JAZAJX010000063.1:0-4177 GCA_036230225.1 Pseudomonadota bacterium
GAACTGCCTGATCAGGCATTCCTGACCGTGTCCCTGTTGACCGATAGCGACATCGTCGTAAAACGGGTCATCCCGCTCGACGCCGGCGAGCCCGTCCCGCCGTTCCGGTTGTACTTCCCCTCCGGGGCCCTGGACGCAGATAGCGAGTACCAACTGTTTGCCCAGGTGCTGGCCAGCGGCGGTATCTATTACCGCTCCGAGCCACTGACCGTGACCTATAAGAGCAACGGTTTCGATCCCGCTGTGCTGGCGCTCAGCGCCGTCATGACGGACAGCGAGACACTGGCTGGCACCCTGGTATGGCAAGCCGGCCGAACGGTTTTTATCCCCTGCAACACCGACCGGCGTCTGCTGCTGACTGGCCCGCAGCAGGAAGCGATTCTGGAAGATTTTCAGGATAGCGCGGAGTACCCGCACCAACCCCGTCAGGCGACCATCAGCGGCCTGGTGCGCAAGGTGCCGGGGCAGCAAGCAGGCAGCACTGAAGCTGCCCTCAGCGTGGAAAGCTATGCGTTTGAGGCCCTGAAAAGCGCCTGCGAACAACCCACTGCCGAGTTTGCCAATACCCATTGGCAGCTGACCCACCTCGGCGACAACGCCGTGAGCACCGCCGATCAAGAGCGTCCGCCACATCTGGTATTCGGCAACGACAGCAGCGTCCGCGGTCTGGCAGGCTGTAACACCTTGCAAGGCCAGTACGAACAACAGGGCGACCACCTGGCGCTGTCGCAGCTGGGACTGACCCGCAAGGCCTGCCCGGACATGAGCACCGAATCCGGGATGATGGATGCCCTGAAACACACCCGGCGTTATCGTGTTGAAGGTGAGTTACTGACTTTGTTCGACGCCGAAGACCAGGCGGTGGCCAGCTTTCAGGCCATCTATTTCTGATCCGACCAGGAGCGGGCCATGCGTATTCATTACCTGTCCCATGTTCCCTTTGAACAACTTGGCACCATGGCCGACTGGTTCCGGGAGCGGGATGCCAGCATCAGCCACTCCCTGCTCTACCAGGGCGACCCGCTTCCCGGGGTGGATGACTTCGATGTACTGATTGTCATGGGGGGCCCCATGGGCGCCGATGACGAAAGCGTCCACCCCTGGATGGCGGCTGAAAAGGCCCTGATTCGGGAAAGCATCGCGGCCGGAAAAAAGGTACTGGGGGTCTGCCTCGGGGCACAGCTGATTGCCCGGGTGCTGGGCGCCGCTGTCACCGCCAACCCGGACAAAGAGGTGGGCTGGTTTGCCGTGCGCCCCACCCGTCAGGGCGTCACGGACAGCATCGGCAAACTGTTTGCCAGCCAACCCCTGGTACTGCATTGGCATGGTGACACCTTTGCTATTCCGCAGGGTGCTGTACCGCTACTGGAAAGCGACGGCTGCGCGAACCAGGCGTTTCGTTACGGGGATAATGTGCTGGCGCTGCAGTTCCATCTGGAACTGGCACAAGAAAATGCCGAGGCGCTTTGCGAGGCGTGCCCAGACGATCTCTCACCTGGCCAGTGGGTAGAACCGCGCGACACGCTGCTGGGCAAAACACCGCGCTTCGATCAGGCTCGCCTGTTACTGGGCCGGGTGCTGACCACGTTTCTCGGCTGACCCTCTCAATCGGCAGGGCAGTCAAGTGGGAGCGGTCGCCCGACCGCGCTGGCTCTCGCTCAGGTCTTTATTCGCGGTGGAACCACCGCGAGAAGAGAGCAGGGAAGGCTGGCAGGGAAACAACCTGTAGGAGCTTGCCTGCAAGCGATCCGCCGTCGATCAACACACCCTCGCAGACGAGCTCCCACCACAAACACCACCCCATCGAGGCGGTGTTGTGTTTCCTCAGGCGTCGGCGACGTCGCGAACCTCGGCGGCAGCCTGCACCCGCCCCACGGCAGACAGGATCGCCTGCAAGGCCGCAGCGGTAGTGTCGGCGGCGGTGGCCACCGCGCTCTGCACGGTCTCCCCCACCTGCACCCGCACACAGGCCATGGCGTTGGCTTCGGTGTTATCGCCCAGCGAATACTCGTCGAACGACACCACTTTGACGTCACCACCAATGCGACGGTTCAGGGCATCCACCAACGCTGACATGGCACCGTCACCCCGGCCGGACAACAAGGTCACCGGCTGGCTGTCATCGCCAATACTGATCTGCGCCTGCACCTGATCGTTGCTGCGATTCAGATCGTAGGAGCGCAACACCCACCCCATCGGCACGCTCAGGTAGTCGCTGTTAAAGCGACGGTGCACTCGCTCGCTGGTAATTTCGCCACCGTCTTCCTCGGCGTCCTGCTGTACCACCTTGGCCAGCTCCTGCTGCAACCAGCGCGGCAAGTCGATGCCGAAATCCCGCTCCAGCACGTGGGCCACGCCCCCCTTGCCGGACTGGGAATTAATGCGCACCACTTCTTCGTAGCGGCGCCCCACATCCGCAGGATCGATGGGCAGATAGGCCACGTTCCAGATATCGCCTTCCTGATACCGGGCCAGGCATTTGCGAATGGCATCCTGGTGGCTGCCGGAGAAGGCGCTGAACACCAGATCCCCTGCGTAGGGATGGCGCGGATGGGTCTGGATGTCGGTAATCTCTTCCACCAACGCGACGATTTCCTTCATTCGCGAGAAATCGATCTGCGGGTCGATCCCCTGGCTGTACAGGTTCATACCAGCGGTCACCAGATCCATGTTGCCGGTGCGTTCACCGTTACCCAGCAAGGTGCCTTCCACCCGGTCAGCGCCAGCCATCACCGCCATTTCAGCCGCAGCCACACCGCAGCCCCGGTCATCGTGGGTATGCACGCTGATGATCACATCATCGCGGTACTGAATCTTTTCGTGGACCAGCTCCACCTGATCGGCGAACACATTGGGTGTGCTCACCTCGACGGTGGCCGGCAAGTTGATGATCACCCGCTGGCCCTGGTCCGGGCGCCATACCGCGTTCACCGCATCGATCACTTCGATGGCGAAATCGGTCTCGGTGGCACTGAAGGTTTCCGGGGAATACTGGAAGCTCCAGTGGGTATCGGGCTGCTGCGCGGCGAAGTCACGCACCCATTCGGCCGCACGCACGGCAATGGTCTTGCAGCCTGCCTTGTCCACATTGAACACCTGCTCACGGAAGGTGGGCGAGGTGGCGTTGTAGATATGCACGATGGCGTTTTTTGCACCCTTCAACGATTCAAAGGTCCGCGCGATCAGGTCTTCCCGGGCCTGGGTCAGTACCTGAATGTGCACGTCATCGGGCACCAGATCCTCTTCGATCAAGGCACGGCAAAAGTCGAAATCGATCTGGCTGGCAGATGGGAAACCCACCTCGATTTCCTTGAAGCCCAGCTCCACCAGCATCTGGAAGAAGGTGCGTTTCTGAGCCACGGACATGGGCTTGATCAGCGCCTGGTTACCGTCACGCAGGTCCACCGCCGCCCACAGGGGGGCTTTCTCGATTCGCTGGCTAGGCCAACGACGGTCGGGCTTGTCGATAACAGGAAATGGCTGGTACTTGGTGTGATCAAAGCTCATGTCGAATCCTCAAAGTAAAAAGGGGCAGACTCTGCCCCCCAGAATGTCTAACCGGCTCTCCCAGGGATACTGCTTGATGCGGCCAACAATCATGTCGTGATCTTGGGTGTCGATCAGGGCGCCGGTAGGCACCGGTAGCGGCAAAGAGAGGCGCCTGGCTTGTGGCCGTCTGCGTCATCGCCCTACGAGAGATACTTTACGGCGCAACGCGCGCAATGTGCTTGCTTTATCAGCCCGATTTCGGCTTTATTGGCAATATTATTGCTAAAAACTGCAGACCACGAGAGAAACCACACATGAAGACGTCAGAACTGGCAAAACTGGATCGCACCGACCTGCGCATTCTTGAAGCGCTGCAGAGCAATGGCGGCCTGAGCAACCAGCAGCTGGCGGAAGCCGTGGGCCTGTCGCCCTCGCCCTGCTCACGGCGGGTACAGAAGCTGGAAGCAGCCGGCATCATCATCAAACGGGAAACCGTGCTGGATGCCCGCAAGCTGGGGCTGGATCTGACCGTGATGATCCAGATCAGCATGGATCGCCATACCCCGGAGCGCTTCGCCAACTTCGAGGACAAGGTGGCCAGCTTTTCGGAGGTCCAGCAGTGCTATCTGGTTACCGGACAGGATGCAGATTACTTACTAAAAGTGGTGGTGCCGGACATCGACGCCTA
>JAZAJX010000064.1:0-28709 GCA_036230225.1 Pseudomonadota bacterium
TGGTCGCGGCCTCTTCGCTTTCAGCAATCACAAAGCATGATCGCGCCGCTATTAGCGGTTAACCATTCACTGTTCACTGATCTGTTGTTCTTCCCAGAAATCAAACTGCTGCGGAATATCCGACAGCGGGGTGTCGAAACGGGGTTCGCGCTTTTCCAGGAAGGACGTGAAACCATCGCGACCATCCCAGTATTCGTTGGACCAGTAGATCATTTTCGATTCCACGGCATGGGCCTGCATGGGGTGCGCAAAGTTGGGATTGCGCCACAGCATCTGTTTGGCCAGGGCAGCGGCCACCGGCGAACTCTTGGCGATCATCTTGCGAGCAATGCAGCGCGCCACATCCACCACTTCGCCCTTGTCATGGGCACTGTGGAAGAGCCCGGCTTCCACCCCTTCTTCGGCCATGAAGATATCGCCGCTGATCACCCATTCCATGGCCTTCTGGATGCCCACCGCCCGGGGCAGGAACCAGGAGGAGCAGGCTTCCGGCGTCAGGCCACGCTGGGTGAACACAAACCCGATCTTGCTGTTGGCCGCAACCAGGCGAATATCCATGGGGAGTGTCATGGTGATACCGACCCCCACCGCCGCACCATTGATAGCAGCGATGACCGGCTTGCGGCACTGGTAGATGGCCAGGGACACCTCACCACCGGAATCACGGATCTGTTCCAGCGGTGCGTCCATGCCTTCGGCATCATCGTAACCGAAGACGTTACCGCCGCCTTCCGGCTGCATTTCCATGCCCGCGCAGAACACCTTGCCGGCACCGGTGACGATCACCGCTCGCACGTCATCATTGCGATCCGCCTCGCCAAAGGCGTGGACCAGCTCGTCTTTCATGCGCAGGGTAAAAGCATTCAACCGATCCGGGCGGTTCAGTGTGATGGTGAGAATCTGTTCGTCCAGATCGGTACGAATATGCTGGTAATCCATGGGGCCTCCCTCGTTATTCTTTCAGGTGCACGACCTGCACCGGCAGACCCCGAGCATACCGCGATGGCAGGGCGTCGAACATGGCACGCAGAGTGCGATTGAGATGGGGTTGATCATAAAAGCCAGCCGCGACCGCCAGCTCGGTAAAGTTCATGCCATTGCGCCATAACGCCAGCGCACGCTGGCACTTGAGATGGAGCTGATATCGCTTGAGCGAAACGCCCAGTTGCTCACGAAAAAGGTGCCGGAAACGGGAAGGAGACAGGTTCGCCTGTTTCGCCAGAGCCTCCATGGCAGGGACCCTATCGTCGGACCGCATGCAGCGGCAGGCGTCTGCGATGCGCGGGTCCAGCGGCAGCGGCGCCGCCACCCCACGCAGGTGTTGCAGGAAGTGCCGGACCGGGCTTTCTCCCGGGGCGTCTACCAGGGCGTTCATGGCGTCGCAGCAGTGATCCTGCAGGGCCTCATCGAGCCCGTCCAGGCGAGCCAATGCCCGCCAGGCGCTGTCATCCGGATCCAGATGCATGACCGCCACCGGCCCGGTGCTGTGCAGGCTTTGCGTCACATCCGGCGGAACCAGCACCACCCGCTCCGTCACCCGACGATCCTCCACCGTCACCCGAATCGGTGCCGTCAAGCCGATCAACAGTGAGGCGGCCACATGCTGATGGGGCTGGTTCACAATGGCAGGCATCACCATCAGCCAGCCCCCCTGCCAGAGAAACAGGGGGGTTAACGGCACATCCGGGGACGGGGAGGAGTCATTCATAACCGCCGATCATGCCCGGCCGGCAGGGAGCGGGCAATGGACGATCAGGCCGATACGCGGCGTCGCCACCCCAGCTTGTGGGCCAGCTCGATGCTGACAAACATGGGTCCCACAAGCAGGAATACCAGATCGTCCACGAATGACGGCTTCTTGCCTTCCACCTTGTGGCCCCACACCTGCACCGCCCAGGCCAGCAACCAGACGGCAGCGGCACTCCAGCCCAGTGACAGGGCACTGCGCTCCACCGTCACAATGATGGCCAGTGACAACGCCAGCCAGATGGCCATCAATACGGTCATGCCCAGGGACATGCGGACATAGAAGGGCATACAGAGTACGGCCAGCAGGGTGCCGCCATTGATCCAGTAGGCTGCCGCCCCCTCGAGCCCCAGCCATTGGCCCACTGGCAGCAGCCAGAACAACGCCAGGGTGGACACAAAGATGGCCGGGACACACAGGATGTGGACCCACTGATTCACCGGATTCTGGTGACTGTCGCCATAATCGGCGAGGAAGGTTTGCAGGTTGCGCATGACAGCTCTCCCGAATTGTTGTTGTGAGCTGTCATCACGATAGCGCCAAGCCGGCAGCGGGAATTGTACGCAGGGGCCGCGACGTCACCGCCTCAGCCATCTAGGCACCACAGAGGGCATGGAATATCCCGAGCCCCCTGTTCCCCTCGGATATCTCTGTGCCCTCTGTGTGTATCCGTCTTTGCGGCAATGCGCAGAGGGGCATCAATCGCAACCGCGTCGGCTGTCCTTGAGAGCCCGTAGCACCTGTTCCCGGGTCAGCAACCCCGCCAGCACCCCGTGATCATCCACCACCGGATAGATCTTGGGCTTCTGGGTGACCATCAACTCGGCCACATTCACCACCGAATCCTCCTCATGCACGGTCAACGGCTGGTCGTGCATGAACTCTTCCACCACCAGACTGCCTTCGCAGTGGTAACTGGAAATCAGCAGCTTGCGCAGACAATCCTGCTCGGACACAAACCCCACCACCTTGTGGTGATCATCCACCACCGGCAGGCCGGTAAACTTGTGCTGCAGCAGAATATCCACCACCTCGGTCAGCTCCGTACCGGTTTTCACCGATGCGGGATGCCGAGCCATCAGGGAACGTACGATCAGTTCGCTCATGGCGGTCTCCTTGGATGTTGCGTCTCTTGACTATACCACTGCCACCGCGCAGATCGCCTCCCGCTCATCCATGGGGAATATCAATGGATGACGCCATGGCTACCGGTTCCTACAATGGGGCCAGCTAAGGGCCTTTCCGGATCCCAAGGAGAAGAGATTGCGAATGGTATCGCCATATGGGCGGCTGATGGTTGCCGTTATCGTTCTGGCCCTGAGCACACTGGCCAACGCCAACGGTGTGGCCGCCTGCGAAGCGGCCGCTCAGACCCTGGAACAGTTGCAGCAGGAAAAACAGCAACAGCAGGCACGGCTGCAACAGTTCAATGCGATCCTGGCCGGCCAGGTCGCGACCCCGGAACAGCTCACCGAGCTGCTCGGCCATCCCCTGGAGCAACGTCAGCTATTGCCGCAACCGCAGCCGGTTCCGCGCAGTGTCCCCGACAACAAGTGTGACGCCCTGCAGAACGATATCGATACCCTGGTCAGTCAGTTGAGCCGCCAGGATCGCCAGCTGCACGCCCTGCATGAAAAACTGGATGCCCTGACCTTTCCCCAGCGACAAGCCTTTGCGAGCCTGGCCGCACAACACCAACAGCTACGGGCGTTGATCCTCGCGGCTGACACGCCGGAACCGGCCCGGCTGGCAGCAACCACCCTCAGCGAGCACATTCGCCAGGCCTGGGGAATTCTTCCACGGCTGGCAGACGCCCCGGAACAGGCGCTCCAGCAACTGGACGCATTGTGGTTCGAGAGCCCGGCCCTGACACCGCCGCCGCAACCCTCATCCCAGTGGCGGGATTTGCTGCGCACCCGGCTTTCCATGCAGAGCGCCCTGCGCCAGCTCCGTGCCGACCTGTGGCAGCGCCATTCCCTGTGGCAACAGATCCAGGCCATGGGCGGCCCCACCCAGGTCCCCGCCCTGCTCCAGCATGAAACCCGGCGCATCAGCCAACGTCTGCTCGACACTGCCCATGTCATTGATCTGGATCTGCAGGAATCCAGCAAAGACAAACGCTACCTGCCCCTGGTACAGAACAGTGTCGCCCTGATCCTCGGCATTGCCGGTTTCATGCTGCTGGTACGACTGGCCCGCCGCACCCGCCATTGGGCGCTGACCCTTCACGAGTCCGTGGTACGGGCCAGCGGCGAACGGCGCTGGTTGCGCAACGCCAGCCGACTGATCCGCGGCATCGCTCCGATTCTGCCCTGGGTGCTATTGTGGCTGATCCTGGAACAGTTGGGCCCGTATCTGGATACCCCGTCCACACGCATCTTGCTATGGCTACTCCCGGTGGCTCGCCTCTATGTGATTTACGGGCTGCTCAATCTGATCGGGGAATGGCTGGTGATCCGGGTGGCGCAAAGCGCCAATGCCTACCTGAGCAGTGACCAGTCCCGTCAGGTGCACGATCACGCCCGCGTCATCGCCCGCTGGCTGATGCTCCCCTGGCTCCCCTTGCTGGTGGTGTGGGAAAGCCTCGGTCCGTCCCTGCTGTACTACCTGTGCCTGGGGGTCTTGCTGGTAGCCATCTACTGGGGGCTGGGACGTCTGCTGGCACTGCGCAGTCGCGACTATCAGCTTTGCCTGCAGGCGATCCTGCCCTCGCGGCTGGACCCGCTGGCAGAGGCCCTGCTCACTCCCGGCCTGTTCTGGCTGTTTGCCCCCTTGTTGCTGCCGGTGGCGCTGGCCAGTTTTCTGGTCGGCTTCGTGGACCGGGTGCTGGCAGACTTCGACTGGTACATGCGCTTCAAGGCCCGTCTGTTCCGCCTGCGTACCCGGATCAACAACGAAGAAAGCGATGACGATGGCGATGACCAGCCTGTCTCGGAACACTACGAACGCTGGTTCGCCTCCCTCCTGCCGGAAGGCAGCAAGACGCCCTTTATCGACACCGGCCTGGTCACCGCCATGGAAAAGAACATCCAGCGCTGGCACGAGGGCAAGACCGACGACAATGCCCAGGTGGTAGTGGGCGAGAAGGGCTGCGGCAAGACCGTCAGTGTCGATCGCCTGGAAAAAGCGCTGGCGGAAAGCTGTGACGGACTCAACCTGATCAAGCTCACCGTCCCGGCCAAGACCACCGAGCCGAACACCATCCTTGCCCTGATCGGTGACGCCCTGGCGGTGGATCTGAGTGACGGTCCGGCAGCCCTGGTCAAGAGTGATGAGCAACGTCAACCAACGCTGGTGGTCCTGGACGAAGCCCAGAATTTTTTCCTCAAGACCATTGGCGGCCTGGAAGGCTGGCGCACGCTGCTCAGCCTGGTCAACGCCCGGTTGGACAATGTGTTCTGGCTGCTGATGGTCAACAACCAGAGCTGGGCCTATCTGTGCAATGTATTCGGCCGCGATTACCAGTTCCGTAACGTGCTGAAGGTCAAACGCTGGGGGCAGACCGACATCCGCTCGCTGATCCTGGCGCGCAACCATCTCAGTGGCCACCGGGTCCGCTATGACGAGGTGCTGCTATCGTCCCGCGGGCCGGAAGCCGGCAATGTGCGCAACGCCGAACAGCGTTATTTCAGCCTGCTGTGGGATGCCTGTCGGGGCAACCCCATGGTAGCCCTGCGCTTGTGGCTCACGTCAGTGAAACCCCAGGGGCGCCAGGTACTGGTGGGCCTGCCCACCCCGCCGTCAGCCAGCCTGCTGGACGGCATGGGGGAAAATGCCCTGTTCGTGTACGCCGCCATTGCCACCCACGAGAACCTGACCGCCCAGGAAATCGCCAGTGTCACCAGCCTGGCAGACAATGTGGTTCGCTACGCCCTGAAAGGCGGCTTTGATGCTGGTTTCCTGAACAAGTCCGAAGACGGTCGCTACCGGCTGAAACCGCTGTGGTATCAGCAGGTCATCAGTTATCTGACAAGGAAGAATCTGCTCAATGAATGAAGGCAACATCGTCAATGATCTTGCGGTAGTCGTTGAGCTGTTCAACGTCTACGCCCTGCTGCTGCTGTTCATCGGCGGCTTCGTGCTGTGGGCGCTTAACTGGGGTATCACCAAGGCCAGCCAGAAGGTCACCGAAAAGCTCCCCACCCGGCGGTTTCTGATTCTGCAGATCACCACCCTGATCGGTTTCGTGCTCTACACGGTGGGCACCGCGGCCCTGATCATCGGTGTCCTGCAGCCACCCAAGGAATTCATGCTGGCCGCCGGCGGCTCCATTGCCGTGGCCCTGGGTTTTGCCCTCAAGGACATCGCCGCCTCGTTGGTGGCAGGCCTGCTGCTGCTATTCGACCGTCCCTTCCGGGTGGGCGATCGGGTCAGCTTCAACGACGTCTACGGGGAAATCGTGTCCATTGGCCTGCGCACCGTGCGCCTGCAGACCCTGGACGACAATCTGGTCACCATCCCCAACTCCCGCTTCATTACCGACGTGGTGGCATCCGGCAACGCCGGCGAGCTGGACATGATGATTGTCACCGACTTTCACGTGGGGCTGGATGCGGACCTGGAAGAGGCCCGGCGGATTATCGAGGAAGTGATTTTCACCAGCCGCTATGCCTACCTGAAGAAGCCGGTGAGTTTTGCGGTGGAAGAGGTGGAAATCGGCAATCTGTTGGCGATCCGCTTACGCTCCAAGGCCTATGTGCTGGACGTCCATTACGAGAAGGCTTTCCAGAGCGACATCGTCATGCGCGTCTCCAAACGCTTCCGGGAACAGGCGATCCCCCGTCCACGCCGGGGCGGGGAACTCTGATCGCCGCTCAGCGCTTGCGATCGCTGTCATTTTTCGACAACTGTTCCTCCATCTCTTCCCGCGGCAGGTAATCCAGGTCCCAGTGACTGGTGAAGGTTTCCTTGATGCGATGCCGACCGCGGTGAAGATCTTCCGGGGTCTGCCCCTCATGGGCCGGGTGGTAGTCCAGCGGCTCATGACCGGGCGCTTCCTCCTGGTGATGACGGGACGGAAACAACTTGGCTTTTAGTGCATCCAGCCAGCGCATAAACACCTCCTTTTGGTGTTCAGACACCGTAACACGCCGGCGCGACAGGAAAACATGAAGGCCCGCTATCAGGCCGCCAGGTCCGGTCTGTCCAGCAGCCGCGCCAGCGTCCTGAGCCCCTGCTTGCGCAGGAAGGTGCTGTCACGTTTGGCCGGGTGAAAGTCCCGTTTGTAGTAGGCGATATAGGATTTACCCAGCTTGCGCAGCCACCCCGGTTTGCCGAGTAACCAGTTGATGCCACCGCGCACGGAGCGCCAGTCGGTGGGGTCATCCATCTCCTTGCGAAGCTGGTAGTAATGGAAGATGGTGAAGCTGATGAATTCCACCGTGGTAAAGGCCATTTCCGACGCCCGCACCCAGTAGCTGTCCACCTGGTCGCGGTAAACGTCAAACGCCACCGCCTTGTGCTCGCTTTCTTCCACCGCATGCCATAACCACAGCGGCAACATGCGCTCATCCATGCCCTTGAGAAAATCCGGATGCTCCAGCATCAGTTCCGCCAGCATGGCGGTGAAGTGTTCCAGGGCACAGGTCTTGGCCAGCTGCCGCTGTGGCGACAAATGTTTGGCCATGAAACGCATGCCCCGGTTGACGAATTCGTCCACCTTGCGGGTGGGGACCCCCTTGGATTCCATGAAATGATTGAAGGCATCGTGCTCGTTGCCATGATGCGCTTCCTGACCGATGAAGCCTTTCACCTGCTCACGCAGCAACGGGTCCTGGATCTGCTTTTGATAGTGGCGCACGGAGCGGACAAAAAAGCGCTCCCCTTCCGGAAAGGTGCAGGACAGGGCCGTGAGCAAAAGGGTCTTGAACTGATCATCGTCAAACCAGTAACGCGGCATGGACGGGTCGAAACGGAAATCCATCTTGCGCGGCTGGATCGCGCTTTTGTTCACTTTCTTCGGCTCAGTCGCATTGGCATTCATGGCAATTCCTCCTGACTGTGCCTCCAGTATTTGCCAGCACAAAATGGGACGACAGTTCAGGTTGTGCCAATTTCGGCCCCATCCGGCCGACGGCAGCACGCTTCAGGGGCCTCCGTGACGGCCGGTTTCCGGCACCGGCCCGTGGGTCACCAGAGCCGCATGGACGGCCTGATCACGCCCCCGCTGCTTGGCCAGGTACAATCCCTGATCCGCCTGTCGCATCAGATCACGGGCGGTCACGGTCTGGTCCGGCGAACGGGATGCTACCCCCACCGACAGGGTGACCGGGTGCCACGCGTCACCGGTGATGGCCTCATTGTTGCGGTGACGCAGCGTCATCACCAGGCGCCAGGCCACTTTCAACGACGCCGGCATGTCGGCACCGGGCAGCAGGACACCGAATTCCTCACCACCGATGCGAGCCACCTGGTCACTGCGGCGGGTCAATGCCTTGCTGAGCAGTTCGGCAACCCGTTGCAGCACCTGGTCCCCCCGATCATGGCCGTAGTTGTCATTAATCGACTTGAAGAAATCCAGGTCCACGATCATCAATGACAACCATTCCTGCTGCTCTTCGGCCCGGGACAGGGCCGCTGCCAGCCATTCATCAAAGGCCCGCCGGTTGGCAATACCCGTCAAGGCATCCCGCACTGCATGCCCCTGCGCAATGCGGGCCGTTTTTTCCGCTACCACCCGCGCCCGCTTCAATGCCATGGTGCGCTGCATGACGTGGGACAGCTGGTGCATCCCCCCCCACCACCTGTTGACGAGGCAGTAGCTCCAGCAGCCAGTACTCCAGAAACGCCCCCTGGCGGACAATCCGGGTACTGGCAATGTAGCTGTCCTGCAGGGGCGCCCTGAGCGGCAGCGCCATGTGGGCAAACGCCTTGTTACGCCGCATCGTGCGCAGGAAACCGTCCACGCTGGACGGAGAGGCAAGCAGGCTATGGAGCGTTTCGGGCGCCGGCTCCCCGACAAGTTGGCGGGCCCGCTGATTGATCCACTCCAGTCGCCCCTGCCCATCGACCACCAGCACCGGCGTGGACAGCGCGTCCATCAGGGCCCGGCCATCGCTGAGCATCGGCATCAGACACCAGAACGGAAATACTCCCGCCCCGCCCCCGACTCCGTGGCGTCCAGAGAAATGACCACATGGCAGTGGTCATGCCCCTGGGCAATCGCTTTCTGGATATCCACTCGCGCATACCCGGCATTTTCTGCGGCAATGACCCCGAACACATTGGAGGTCATCATGCACAGGGCCGGTCGCCCGACCACCTTGTCACCGAAGGGACACCGGTGATTCCCCAGCACCAACTGATGCTCGTCCGCATGCACCAGGTAAAAGTCGCCATCAATGCGTCGTTTGAGGTCCACCATTACGGCGGCCCTCTGGTCCCGATCCAGCTGGGTCAAGGCAAGCGACTGCAGATAATGCGCGTTCAGCTCATCACCGATTTTCTGCCCGACCAGTGAAATAAATCCTTCGGCCTGATCCATACCGGTCACTTCCTGCAAGGATTCCGCCAGATACCCCAACAACTGGCGGAGGAAGCGATCCTTGTCCAGGCCGATGGTCGCGGTCTCGATCCGCGCCTGTGTCTTGTCCATGATTATCCCCGTCCCTGTGCCGGTGACGGCGCACTGCCCAAAGACGTCAACCGGCGATACCTCCATGATTTATCGCCCCGGGTGTGACATCAATCACGTTCACACGCCCCCGCATACCATTTGCCGCCCAAACAGGGCCGATCATCGGCGTTTTGGACGAAAAACCGACGAATGGGAATCAACGCGGCGTGCGACGCAACAGACGGGCATGAATATCCCCGCCGCTTTTTTCCCGATGCAGCTGCCAGTTTTCCGGGACGGCCGGCACTTCCCCGTGGCGACGGCTTTCCACATAGATCCAGGCCCCCTCTGCCAGCAGCCCCCGCGCCTCCAGTTGCTCACAGGCCGGTTCCACCAGTCCCAGATCATAGGGCGGATCGACAAATACCAGATCGAACTGCAAGGCACTGTGGGACAGCCACTGCAAGGCATCGGCCGCATGAATCTCGATACGATCGGCAAACAGGGGTAACAGCTGGCGTTTGAGATCCGCCGCCCGCTCGCGCTTCTTTTCCACCAGCACCGCGCGCTGGGCACCGCGACTCAAGGCTTCCGCCCCCAGCACGCCGGACCCGGCAAACAGGTCCAGCACCCGCAGGCCCGGCAACTCGAATTGCAGCCAATTGAACAGGGTCTCGCGCATGCGATCCGAAGAGGGACGCAGATCGCCCCCCTGGTCCACGAACTGCAACCGATGGCCCCGCTGCTCGCCACCGATGATACGCACCTGCCCCTTGCTGGTCGGGGTCGCCTTGCGGCCCGGTCGTCTAGTTGCCATGGACCTGTCCTTCCGCCTCAGTCTTGTCCTTGCCGTCGGCGACAAGCTGCGGCGGCTGGGGACCGATACTCACGATGGCCAGGTTCTCCGTGTCCAGGGTGCGCTGAAAGGCCGCGCGGATATCGTCCACGGTCACCGCCCGCACCTGGCGATTGAAGTCCTGCAGATAATCCAGCGGCAGGTCATAGAAGCCGATAGCACCCAGCTGGCCGATAATATCGCTGTTGTTGGCCGTGCTCAGGGCAAAGCTGCCCAGAATGTTGGCGCGGGCCTGAGCCAGCTGGGCCTCGGTGGGACCGGTCTCCACAAAGTCACGGATCAGATCCAGCGTCAGGGTAAGCGCCTCGTCGGCATTCTCGTTGGCGGTCTTGAATTGCACCTGGAACGGTCCTCCGCTGGCCATGGCGGAAAAGCCGCTGCCGATGCCGTACACATAGCCACGCTTCTGGCGCACCTCATCGGTGAGGATGGACGCAAAGCCCCCACCCCCCAGGATCTGGTTGCCCACATACAACGCCACGTGGTCCGGATTGCCCCGCCAGGTGGCCTGGTTGCCGAGCAGAATGTGAGTCTGGGCGGACGGGAAATCGATGTGCTCACGGACCCGGGCATGCAGCGCGTCGGCGCGCGGTAGCACCGGTGCTGCCGGCCCCGCCGGGAGCGCGGCACTGATCTGCGCGGCCATCTGCTCTGCCTCGTCTCGAGTCACATCACCGACCATGGCGATCACGGTATTACCGGCCGCGTAGTAGGTCTCGAAAAAACTCTGCAACTGCTGGCGCTGAATCTGCGGCAGGCTGTCCAGGCTGCCCTCGCTGGGCTGGCCATAGGGATGACCGCCATACAGGGTCGCCATGAACGCCTTGTTGACCTGGGGGCCAGGCACTTGCTGTTCCATGCGCAACCCCTGCATGGCCCGAGTGCGCAGGCGGTCCAGGGCATCCTGGGGAAAGGTGGGGCTACCGATCACGCGATTGAACAAGGCCAGTACCGGGTCCCGGTAGGCCGGATCCGACAAGGTGCGCAGGCTGACAATGCCCATGTCCCGGTAGCTGCTGGTTGAGAAGCTGGCACCGCGGTCTTCGAACCCCCGGGCAATCGCATCCACGCTCAATCCGCGGGCCCCTTCGCCAATGAGCGCACTGGTGAGGGAGGCCACGCCCGGCAACGAGGCATCCCGGGAACTGCCGGCGGCCATCACCAGACGGATATCCAGCATGGGGAGAGCGTCACTGGGCACAAACATCACCTTGGCACCCTGCTCCGTCTGCCAGGACTGGATAGCCAGCTGCGGCGCCTGGGGTTCGCTGGCCGCCACCTCTTTTTCCGTGGTCGGAAAGCTGGTACAGGCGCTCAAGAACACCCCCCCAGCCACCGCTAAACACCTTGGCAAGTTACACGTTGCCAGTTGCAACGCGCGCACCGCTTGCAGCCAACCCCAGACTACCGCAACCGCGTCCCCGGCGCCTGCAGCGCGAAACACCGACCCGGAGCGTTTGGCAGGGCCCTCTTTCGCGCCTTGAAACTTGACGCTTGAAACTTCCAACTGACTGCTCATTGTCCTTCCCCCTGCTCGGGCACTACATGGGCCACCGCCAGCCGTGTCGGCACAAGCCACTGGCGGGCCACCCGCTGCACATCCTCGGCGGTCACCTTGGCCAGCTCTTCCTCAAAACGGTCAGCCAGATCAATATCCAGCCCCAGGGTACTGAGCATGCCCAGCTCCATGGCCTGCCCCATCACCGAGTCCTTCTCGAAGACCTGGCTGGCCAGCACCCCGGCGCGCACCCGGGCCATTTCCTGTTCGTCCGGCAAAGTGGTTTGCAGCCGGGTGATCTGCGCCCGCAGAGCCTGTTCGACCTGATCCAGCGTGATACCCGGGTTGGGCGTGGCGGTGAGCGTAAAGGTGCCATCCCCTCGCTGGATACCGCTGTAGCTGGCGCCGGCACCGGCCACCAGCCTTTCACCGCGCACCAGATCCGTTTCGATACGGGCACTCATGCCACCATCCAGCACACCGGCCAGCATGGTCAGGGCATAGAAATCCCGTTTCTGTTCGGCGGTCACCAGCGACGGCACGTTGTAGAGCATGTAGAGCGCCGGCACCTGCACCGCCATGGCCAGGTCCAGGTGGCGCTCACCGGCAGGCGGATTCACTGTCTGCGTGGGGCGCGGCGGCGTGGTGCCCGATGGCAGCTCACCGAAAAAGCGGCGCACCAGCGGCTCCACCTGCTCGCGGGTCACATCACCGGCAATCACCAGAGTGGCATTGCCCGGCACGTAAAAACGCTGATACCAGCTGCGCGCCTGCTCCGGCTGCAACTGGGCAAGTAGCGAACGCCAGCCGATGATGGGATGGGCATAGCCGGTCCCCGGACGCGCCACCGCCTGGAATTTTTCCCAGGCCAGCGCATTGGGGTTATCGTCGGTGCGGGTGCGGCGCTCTTCCAGCACCACCTGCAATTCCCGGCGGAACTCGTCATCATCGATTTTCAGGTTGGCCAGCCGTTCCGCTTCCAACTCCAGCGCCAACGGCAGGCGGGACACCTCATATTGCTGGAAATAGGCGGTGTAGTCGTAACTGGTAAAGGCGTTATCGCTGCCCCCATAGCGGGCCACCAGTCTGGAGAAATCCCCGGGGCCCAGTCGTTCGGTACCCTTGAACATCATGTGCTCCAGGACATGGGCCAGGCCGGTTTCATAGGGAGCTTCATCAATACTGCCGGCCTTGAACCAGGTCATCACGGTCACCACCGGTGCCCGATGATCCTCGCGAATCAATACCTTGAGACCATTATCCAGCGTGAACGCATGGGTGGGCAGCTCGGCCCGGGCGGTCAGGCAGACGAGCCCTGCCGCCAGTGCCACCAGGAGTTTTCTCATCCATTGTCCTCATTGTGTTGCGCTAGGGAGCCTCTGAATGACTCCTTACGTAATCAGCGTGGCCTGAAGGGCCCATCTGTTGCGCTTTTTCGACAGGCAACCAGCATGCCATCAAAAACGCGCCTAGATTGCGAACCAGCCTGAAAGACCTTGCATGCAAGGAGTCATTCAGAGACTCCCATGCCCCCGGAAGCTGCTCCCCCGTGAGCTTAATGATAGGATAGCCGCGCGCTTGCGTTGCGAGCGTCAAGCCTGCAGGAGGGTGCGTTTCTCTGTCACCGGCCGGCAGTCTCACAGGCCAGGAAGCCCTGTAGCGGGCACCCGGCTTCAACAGACCGCTAGCATACCGGTTTACCACCCTGCCCTTGCACCTTATTGCAAAGGAAGAGGACCGATTTGTCCTCTTCGCGATTGGATACGACTGGACATGAACGACGAAGTTTCCCGCGACGATGACAATACGCCCAAGCCGGAAGCCAAAAAAACCGGCTTCTGGAAGCGCATGTTCACCGGTGTGGATGCCGAGGAACTGAACGAAAGCGGCGACCGCCAACCCGAACCGGAATCCGAGCCCGGCCGGACGCCAGCGATCGAAGCCGAGCCTGAGGCGACCACGCCACCTTCCGCTGCCCCGCAACCGCCCGCAGCACCGTCGACCCCGGCTGCCGAGGCGGCCACCGCGCCGACCGGTGCCCCGGAACCGGACAGCGATTCCGGCGAGGGCTTCTGGACCCGCATGAAGCAGGGCATGAGCAAGACCCGCAAGGGCCTGGGCAAAGGCCTGGCGGACCTGCTGGTGGGCGCCAAGGAAATCGACGACGAGATCTTCGAGGAAATCGAGACCCAGCTGCTGGTGGCGGATGTGGGCGTGGAAGCCACCGATGTGATCATCGAGGCGCTCACCGGCCAGGTTAGCCGCGAAGAGCTGGTGGATGCGGACGCCCTCTACGAGTCTCTGCAGAATGAGCTGCGCAAGCTGCTGGAGCCGGTGGACCAGCCGCTGGTCATCGACAGCGGCAAGAAACCCTATGTGATCCTGATGGTGGGTGTGAACGGGGTCGGCAAGACCACCACCATCGGCAAGCTGGCCTGCCGCTTCAAGGCAGAAGGCAAGAGCGTGATGCTGGCCGCCGGGGATACCTTCCGGGCTGCGGCCGTGGAGCAGCTGCAGGTCTGGGGCGAGCGCAATGATATTCCGGTGGTGGCCCAGCACACCGGGGCAGATTCTGCCTCCGTGGTCTATGACGCGGTGCAGGCCGCCCAGTCCCGCGGGGCGGATGTGCTGATCGCCGACACTGCCGGCCGCCTGCACACCCGCGGCAACCTGATGGAAGAGCTGACCAAGGTGACCCGGGTGATGAAGAAGCTGATCCCGGACGCGCCCCACGAAGTGCTGTTGGTACTGGATGCGGGTACCGGCCAGAATGCCATCCAGCAGGCTGAACAGTTCCGCGACGCTGCCGGTGTGACCGGGTTGGCACTGACCAAGCTCGACGGCACCGCCAAAGGGGGTATCCTGTTCGCCCTGGCGAAACGCACCGGCCTGCCGATCCGGTTTATCGGCGTTGGGGAACGACTGGAAGACCTGCGCCCCTTCCACGCGGAAGAGTTTGTGCAGGCCTTGTTTGAAGACGTGGCGGGGTAATGAGTTGCAAGTTTCAAGTTGAACGTTGCAACGCGAAACAAGCGCGTACTAAACCGATGGCTTCGACTCCACGCCGCAATGCAGCCAGGAGCGCGGGCATGGCGAATCAGTCACAGAAGCCTTGCCCGCGCCTTGAAACTTTCAACGTGTAACTTGCGACTGTCCGAAGGACTCTCATGATTCAGTTTGACCGGGTCAGCAAACGCTACCCGAACGGCAAAGACGCCCTCAGCAAGGTGAGCTTCACGCTCCCTGCCGGGCAGTTGACGTTTTTGACCGGTCACTCCGGGGCGGGCAAGTCCACGTTGCTCAAGCTGATCATGATGCTGGAGCGCCCCACCCAGGGCCAGGTCTTCCTGGAAGGCCAGAACCTGAACGGTTTCAGCAACCGCCATATCCCGCTGCTGCGCCGCAAGATCGGCATGGTGCACCAGAATCACCAGTTGCTGTTCGATCGCAGCGTCTTCGACAATGTGGCTCTGCCACTGATCATTGCCGGCTACGCCCGTAACGATATCGGCAAGCGGGTGCGCGCCGCCCTGGACAAGGTTGGCCTGCTGGACAAGGAAAAGCTCAACCCCATCATGCTCTCCGGCGGCGAACAACAACGGGTGGGCATTGCCCGTGCCGTCGTCAACAAGCCCCCCCTGCTGCTGGCGGACGAACCCACCGGTAACCTGGACCCGGCGCTCTCCGAGGAGATCATGGACCTGTTCAAGGACTTCGCCCGGGTCGGCGTGGCCGTGCTGATTGCCACCCACGACCTGAGCCTGATCGCCCGTTACAACCATCGCCTGCTGACCCTGCGCGAAGGGCGCCTGATCCACGACGGTGACGAAGGGGGACATCATGGCGGCTAACAAGGGACCGAGAAGCGCCACACCCATCAAGCAACGGCAGAAACCGGACCGGATCCGTCGGGTGGCCGGGGCCCACAGCGCCCAGACCTCCCTGCAGGACCGTTTTCGCAGCTGGCGTCAGCACCATCGGGACTCGTTCAGGGACGCTCTGCAGCGGCTCAATGCGGCCCGCGCCAGCAGCGCCATGACCATTCTGGTGATCGCCATTGCCCTGGCCCTGCCGGCCGGGCTGGCGGTACTGCTGGATAATGCCCGCGCCATCACCCGGGGCTGGGATGGCAATGCCCATCTGTCCGTGTTTCTCCACATGGATATCAATGAACAGCGCCAGCGAGACCTGGCCCGGGACTGGCAGACACTGGAAAACATCACCCGCACCGAAGTGATTACCCGGGAACAGGCCCTGGCGGAGTTCAAGGCCCTGTCCGGCTTCGGCGATGTACTGGAAGCGCTCCCCGACAACCCTCTGCCCCCCCTGATTGTGGTCTACCCCACCGAGACCGATCCGGTCACCCTCACAGCGCTGGAGAATCGCCTGGCTGACGTGGACGGGGTGGATCTGGTGCAACTGGATGTGGAGTGGGTGCGCCGCCTGCATGCGCTGATCGAACTGGGCGAACGACTGATCTCGGCCCTCACTCTGGCCCTGGCCGCCGCCGTGGTCCTGGTGGTGGTGAACACCATCCGCCTGGCCATTGAAAGCCGCCGGGAGGAAATCGTGGTGGTAAAGATCGTCGGCGGCACCGACGGCTTTGTCCGTCGTCCCTTTCTCTACACCGGGTTCTGCTTCGGTTTTGCCGGCGGGCTCACCGCCGTTATCCTGGTGCAGACCGCCCTGTGGTGGCTGGGCGGCCCCATTGACGAGCTGCTCGCTCTGTACAATAGTGAGGAATCACTCACCTCCATGGCTGCATCCAATCTGATTGTCCTGCCCTTGTTCAGCGGCATCCTGGGGTTACTGGGGGCCTGGCTGGCAGTGGGGCGGCATCTGGGCGAGATCGAACCGAATTTCTGATTACCGCAGGAGCGGCGCTCTCTGTGCCGTTCCTGCCGCCGCGCCCCGGAACCTTCCCGCTGCCTCCACGTCCAATCCCCTGTTCATCCCCGGTTCACAGGGCCGGCCTAGACTCAAAGATCGGCCCATTACTGTCCTCAATCGCCGGGAACCTTTTTGCCTATTAGCACTCTATAAAACCGAGTGCTAATATCACTGGCACACAAGGATTGGGACAGGTCTTCAACGAGGAGACAACGCGCATGACAAACCCTTCAACACAGGCACAGGCGCTCACACTGGCGGTACCGGGTAATGACCTGGACGCCTACATGCGAGCCGTTAACGCCGTGCCGGTACTCAGCGCAGACGACGAACAACGCCTGGCGGAACAGTACTACTACGAGCAGGATCTGGACGCGGCCCGAAATCTGGTGCTCGCGCACCTGCGCTTCGTGGTCCATATCGCCCGCAGCTATACCGGCTACGGTTTGCCCCTGGGCGACCTGGTTCAGGAAGGCAACGTGGGCTTGATGAAAGCGGTGAAACGGTTTGACCCCAGCAAGGGCGTTCGCCTGGTCAGCTTCGCGGTGCACTGGATCAAGGCCGAAATTCACGAATACGTGATCAAGAACTGGCGCATCGTCAAGGTGGCCACCACCAAGGCCCAGCGCAAGCTGTTCTTCAATCTGCGTGGCCAGAAGAAACGCCTGGGTCGCCTGACGGTGGAAGAAGCCCAGCGCGTGGCCGACGATCTGGGCGTGACCGCCGAACAGGTCAAGGAAATGGAAGGCCGACTGGGCGCCTATGACGCCAGTTTTGACGGCCCCACCAACGATGATGATGACAATACCGTGGTGTCACCAGCGGCCTACCTGCACAGTGACAACAGCGACCCTGCCGACCTGCTCGCCGAGCAGGATCAACAGGAGCGGGAAAGTCGTCAGCTGGGTTCTGCCCTGATGGCCCTGGATGATCGCAGCCGCGACATTCTCGAACGCCGCTGGCTGGCGGACCAGAAATCCACCCTGCAGGAGTTGGCCGACGAGTATGGCGTCTCCGCAGAACGGATTCGCCAGCTGGAGAACAACGCCATCAAAAAGCTGCGTAACGCCATCGCGGCGTAAGTCACGCATTACCTTAAAGCCCCTCTCCGAGGGGCTTTTTTGTACGCCTCCCATCGCGCCCGGAGTCATCCGGTGGACGGCGAGCATCGCGGCGTTACGCAGGACGTGCCGGGCCGCACTGCGCTACGTGCCTTACTCCGCTACGCTCCGTTCCTACAGCGGCTTCGAATATACCCGACGGCGAAAATATTCCGGTACACTGTGCAACCCGAGGCGACACCCCCTATGACCGCCACTGCGGAGTAATGCATGAAAATTTTGCTCGTACTCGGCGCCCTGAACGGTGCACTGGCCGTGATGCTTGGCGCCTTTGGCGCCCATGGGCTGAAAACCCGTGTGGATGAATCCATGCTCGCCATCTGGTCCACCGCCAGCGACTACCATTTCTACCACGCACTGGCGATGCTGCTGTGCGGCCTGCTGGCCAAAGCCTTTGGGACCAGCGGCATGGTCACCGCCGGCTGGGTGCTGTTTGCCGGCACCCTGGTTTTCAGTGGTAGCCTGTATGTACTGGTGCTCAGTGGTCAGAAGTGGCTCGGCGCCATTACCCCGCTGGGCGGCACCGCACTGATTATCGGCTGGCTGATGCTGGCCTGGTCCCTGTTCAAGGCAGTTTGATCTCCATCATGAAGCTTACCGTCAACGGCGATATCCTGACTCTCGATGGCAACACCATCACGGATCTCGTCCAGCAACTGAACCTGACTGGCCGCCGCCTGGCCGTGGAAGTGAACCGGGACATCATCCCGAAAAGCCAGCATGGCGATTACGCCCTGCAGGACGGTGATGTGGTGGAAATCGTCCACGCCATTGGCGGTGGCTGACGCTACCCTCCCCATTCCCTTTGCCGTAAACCGAATTCGAGGCCCCCATGTCCGATCTGCTCACCATTGCCGGTAACACCTACTCCTCCCGACTGCTGATCGGCACCGGCAAGTACAAGGATTTCGACGAAACCCGCGATGCCATCGAGACCAGCGGCGCGGAGATCGTCACGGTGGCGATCCGCCGTACCAACATCGGCCAGAATGCGGATGAGCCCAACCTGCTGGATTTCATCAGCCCGGACCGTTATACGATCCTGCCCAACACCGCCGGCTGTTTCTCCGCCGAGGATGCCGTACGCTGCTGCAAGCTGGCCCGGGAACTGCTGGACGGCCATGATCTGGTCAAACTGGAAGTGCTGGGCGACCAGAAAACCCTCTATCCGAACATCCCCCATACCCTGAAGGCCGCCCGGGAGCTGATCGACGACGGCTTCAAGGTGATGGTCTACACCAACGATGACCCCATCGTGGCCAAAGAACTGGAAGACATGGGGTGCGTAGCCGTGATGCCGCTGGGCTCACTGATCGGTTCCGGGCTGGGTATCCTCAACCCCCACAACATCCGCCTGATCATGGAAGAAGCCCAGGTGCCCATCATCGTGGATGCCGGGGTGGGTACCGCTTCCGATGCTGCCATAGCCATGGAAATGGGATGCGATGGCGTGCTGCTGAATTCCGCCGTCGCGCACGCCCGGAAGCCGGTACTGATGGCATCAGCCATGAAGAAGGCCATCGAGGCCGGCCGCGAGGCCTTCCTGGCCGGACGCATGCCCCGCAAGGCCTATGCGTCTGCTTCCTCGCCTCTGGACGGCATCAGCCGCTAAAAAAATGGCGCCGCTCTGGGGGAGAGCTGGCGCCAAGGGGGAATATCAGCCTTTCTTGCCATGACTGGCCAGACTATCCTCGCCGCCCGGTCATCAAGGCGGCGTGAACTCCCCCACGCGGCGGTTTTTGCTACAATCGCTTCCCTTCAACGCACCTGGCAGCCCCATGCTCGACTTCATCAAACAGGACAAGGACCCGGAAACCGGCAAGGTCATGCGCAAAGTGCGCAGCTTTGTGCTGCGCGAGGGTCGCCTTACCGCCGGACAACGCAATGCGCTGGATACCCTCTGGCCCCGCTTCGGATTGGAGCGCGCAGAGGGTCTGTTGGATCCTCAGGCCGTTTTCGGGCGCGACGCCCCCCGGGTGCTGGAAATCGGTTACGGCATGGGCCAGTCCCTGGCCGACATGGCCGAGGCGGACCCGGACAAGGACTTCATCGGCATCGAAGTCCACCGTCCCGGTGTCGGGGCGCTGTTGATGGAAATCCAGCAGCGCGGCCTGAACAACCTGCGCAGCTACTGCGATGATGCGGTGGAGATCCTGGCCTTGTGCATTCCCGATAACAGCCTCGCCCGGGTACAACTGTATTTCCCGGATCCCTGGCACAAGAAAAAGCACCATAAGCGCCGCATCGTCCAGCCTGCCTGGGTAGAGCTGGTGCAGCGCAAGCTGCAACCCGGCGGCGTGCTGCACATGGCCACGGACTGGGAAAACTATGCCGAACATATGATGGACGTGATGAAGGGCGCCAACGGCTACCGGAATCTGGCCGGCGACGGCCAGTTCTCACCCCGTCCAGCCTGGCGCCCGGAAACCAAGTTCGAACGGCGCGGCGAGAAACTGGGCCACGGCGTCTGGGACTTGTTGTTCGAGAAACCCTAGGGCCCGCTTACCCGGGCCCCGGGATCTTGGGTTCTGTTAGTAGAAGTAGGCTTCCAGACCCAGCTGAATGCTGCCGTATTTCAGGTCATCGCCCCCGTCGACTTCGAAACTGTAACGGTTATAGTTACCCACCAAAGCCGCGCGACCTTCATTGATCAGGTACTTGGAGCGAAGCCCGAAAAAGACATCTCTGCCGTCATCAGAAAAACGATCCCGAACACCAGGAGCACTGAGCGTGATGTCGCCGTCCCAGTTTTGCACCCCCAGCGTGCCGCCGATGAAAAATTGCTCACTGAGAGGAAACAGCAAGTCTGCAGCCAGGTAAGCGCCATCAGCCTCAACGCTGTATTTACCGAATCCGAAACCGGATACATCAATGTCCCCGGTCTGGTCACCAAATTTCCGATAACCGACTCTCAAACTGGACGCCGCCCCGAACGCGAAACCAATATAGACATCGGCACCGGTATCAAAACCGTCGTCGTCCGTCGTCACGCCAGGCCCAACCAGTGCCTGGAGCTCATCTTCCAGTTGGTCTCCGAAATCCCCTCGGTCCAGTGCCACGCCACCCCCTACCATGAATCCAGCAGGCTCCTGCCCCATGGCTGCGGACGTCAAACCCAGTAAACAGATTCCCATAAAGATTTTTTTCATCGCCCCTTTCCCATTGATTAGCAAAGGGAGTGAAGATTATTCAGCCACGGCCCCTTGTAAAGTTTTGCACAGGATATTGAGACATCACTTACACATCTTTCAGCAATCTCGCACTCACCACCCCTGTGGCGCCCATACCGCCCAGCAGTAACAGGGCCCAGTCATTGCCCAGCATCGCCACAGCGGCGCTGATGCCACCCACGGCCAGCAACAGAAAACCGATAACGGTATTACTGACCGCCGTGTAGTCCGTGCGCTTGGTGCCGCCAGCCATATCTACCATGTAGGTCTTGCGACCGATACGAACGCCGGCATGGGCAATCGCCAGAACAAAGAACGCCAGTGGGTACAGCCAGTGCAGCCAGTCTGTCTGTGGCCCCCAGGCCGCCAGGGCGCCAGTGGCCAGGCATACCAGGGCCGCCAGGCCACCACCACGCACCATCACCTGGCGGCTGGAGGCGTCTGCCATATAGCCCCAGACGGTGGCACTGACCGTGCTGGCCAGGCTGGAAGCCAGCACGAAGCTACCCAGCAATAAGGGCAGTGACGCCTGATCCCGGGCCAACAGGACCAGAAAGGGCGAGGCAAGGGAAGAGGCCATCAACAACGCCCGGGTGGCGACGAAATGGCGAAAGGGTGCATCACTTTTCAGCAGGCCCAGGCTGGCAAACGCTTCCTTAAACGCATTACTGCCACCCTCACTGGCACCGGGATACTCATCCACGCTGAAGAACACCAATGCCGCCACCAGCCAGGCAACCCCGGCAGCGGTCAACAAGGCACCGTAAAAGGCCATGGTCGGATCCGCATCGCCACGAAAGATCACCAGCGACAACACAAAGGTGATACCCCCCGACAGGGTGGCCGACAGGCCGGTGAGGCGACCGCGCCGTGACTTGGGAATGCACTTCCCCTGCACATCCTTCATGGCCACCGAACAGAAGCCACGGCTGATACTGAACAGCACCAGTAACCCCACGATCGCCAGACCCGCCTGCATGCCTTCGAGCAACCACACCGCGGCTGCCATCGCCAACACGGCCAGCCCCTGGCAGGCCGCCCCCAGTGCCCAGAATCCTTTGCGGACCGGATAGCGGCGCACCAGAGCGCCAATCATCAGCTGGGGGATCAGGGAACCGGATTCGCGGATTGGCACCAGCAAGGCCGCCAGGGACGAGGGAGCCCCCACTGCCGCAATCAACCAGGCCAGGACGGTCTTGGGGTTGATCAGCAGATCGCCGATCTTGGTCAGGGTATTGGCCGCAATGATGCGGAAAAAGTTACCCGGCACTTCCCGGCAGGCGGCATCGCTGATATCCGTACAGGTTCGTGCATCCTCCTCGTTGGCCACCTGGGCGTACAGGCGATCGAGCAGATCCTCTTTGGCCATGCTTCACTCCATTTTGATCACTTTTTGACCCGCCCCTCACTGTGTCAGGCTTAGCGTGAACCCAACATATAACGATGGAGGGTAAGACGCATGTATCGGGTCTACTATCTGGTTCCCAACCTGCAACAGGTTCGCGACGCGATTTCCCGCCTGGACACCGCCGGCATCGGCGGCGACCGCATCCACGTCATGGCACGGGATGCCGGCGAACTGGACCGCCATGGCATCAACGCCACCACCCCCTGGGAAGATACCGACATCATGAGCAATGGCTACAGTGGTGCTACCAAGGGGCTGATGATCGGTCTACTGGCCGGCTATGCCATCGCCTTCATCGACCCCTGGGGGGTCGACGCGCACCTGGGGGTATGGCTGTTAACCGCCTTGTTCTTTACCTGTTTTGGCGCCTGGGCGGGTGGATTGCGTGGCATTTCTCACCCAAACCATCATCTGTCGCCGTACCTGCGTTCGGTGAAAAATGGCAACTATCTAATCCTGGTCGACGTGGATCGCAAGCATGAACGCAACCGTGTCCATCAGGCGCTGGATCACCACATCGATATCCGCCGGCAGGGTGAAGAGGCCGATTTCTCCCCCCTGGCCTGAACCTCCGCCCGGTAGTTGATTGCACGGCTACCGGGCGGGCTTTAGACTTTGCGGCATCCTTTGCAAGCGAGTCACCATGCCGCAACAGCTTTCCACCGATGCTCCCTGGGCCGCTGACGATTCAGTGGGTCTGGTCGAGCCACAGGTTCTTCGTTTTGACACCCCGCTCGAGCTGGAGTGTGGCCGTGCCTTGTCCTCCTACGAGCTGGTGTACGAAACCTATGGCACCCTGAACCATGACGCCTCCAATGCCGTCCTGATCTGTCATGCCCTCTCCGGCCACCATCATGCCGCCGGCTATCACAGCACGGATGACAAACGCCCCGGCTGGTGGGATACCTGTATCGGCCCCGGCAAGGTGATCGACACCAATCGCTTCTTTGTGGTGAGCCTGAACAACCTGGGCGGCTGCCATGGCTCTACCGGACCGTCTTCCATCAATCCCGACACCCAACAACCCTGGGGGCCGGATTTTCCCATGATGACGGTGAAGGACTGGGTAAACAGCCAGGCCCGGCTTGCCGATGCCCTGGGGATTCGTCGCTGGGCGGCGGTGATAGGTGGCAGCATGGGCGGTATGCAGGCACTGCAATGGTCCATTGATTACCCGGAGCGACTCGGCCATGCGGTGGTGATCGCCGCCGCCCCGAAACTGTCTGCCCAGAACATTGCCTTCAACGAGGTGGCACGCCAGTCGATTCTCACCGACCCCAACTTTCATGGCGGGCGCTACTATCTGCATGATACCTACCCCCGACAAGGACTGATTCTGGCGCGCATGGTGGGCCACATCACCTACCTGAGTGACGATGCCATGCGTATGAAGTTCGGCCGCGATCTGCGTTCCGGCCGGTTTCATTTCGGCTTTGATGTGGAATTCCAGGTGGAATCCTATCTCCGTCATCAGGGGGAAGTGTTCTCCCGTAACTTCGACGCCAATACCTATCTGCTGATGACCAAGGCGCTGGATTATTTCGACCCGGCCCGGGAGTTCGACGACTCGCTGGAAACGGCGCTGGGCAAACCCCAATGCCAGTTTCTGGTCATGTCCTTCACGTCGGACTGGCGCTTCGCCCCGGAGCGCAGCCGGGAAATCGTCAATGGCCTGGTCCATGCCGGCCGCGATGTGAGCTACGCGGAAATCGACACCCCCAAGGGGCACGACGCCTTCCTGTTGGATATTCCCGAATACACCAAACTGTTCGGCGCCTACATGCACCGGGTCGCCAACGAGATTGACACCGGCACCCACCAGGCGGAGGCAGCCAAGCATGCGTGATGATCTGCAACTGATCAGCAGCTGGATTCCCCACAATGCCACCCTCCTGGATCTGGGGTGTGGTGACGGCACTCTGCTGGCCCACCTGCAGGCCCACAAGCAGACCCGGGGCTACGGCCTGGAAATCAATCAGGACAACCTGGCGGCGTGCTTCGAGAAGGGCGTCAATGTGCTGGAACAGGACCTGGACGAGGGCCTGGGCAACTTCCAGAACCATCGTTTTGACTATGTAGTGATGACCCAGGCCCTGCAGGCCGTGCTGCGACCGGATCAGATTCTCAATGAAATGTTGCGCGTGGGCCGGGAAGCCATCATCACCTTTCCCAACTTCGGCCACTGGAAGGTACGTGCCTACCTGGGTCTGAAAGGCCGTATGCCGGTCTCTTCTGCGCTGCCCTACGAGTGGTACAACACGCCTAACATTCACCTTTGCACGGTGCAGGACTTCGAGACCCATTGCCGCAAGAACCACATCCGCATCCTGGAACGTCAGGTCATCAACCGCCATCACCGAAGCGGCTTGCTGGCAAGGCTGTGGCCGAACCTGTTCGGGGAAATTGCGATTTATCGGGTGACGGTCTAAATCAGGAGCAAGTTGAAAGTTGCAAGTTACAAAGCGCGGGAAGGCATCTCTCCTCCTGAAAGCCTGTGCCCGCGCTTAGTGAGCCTGGTAGCGCGGAGTTCTCAACGATAATCCGGCGCCCATCGTTTCTCGCGTTGCAACTTTCAACTTGGAACTTGCAACTGACCAAAGGATTCCCATGGAAAAAATAGTTCTTGCCTCCGGCAACGCCAAGAAACTCGCCGAAATGCAGCGCCTGCTGGAGCCACTGAATATTCAGGTCGTCGCGCAGAGCGAATTTTCTGTCCCGGAAGCCGACGAAACCGGTACCACCTTCGTGGAAAACGCCATCATCAAGGCCCGCAATGCCAGCAAACACATCGGCCTGCCTGCGATTGCCGATGATTCCGGCATTGAAGTCGCGGCCCTGAACGGCGCGCCCGGCGTCTTTTCTGCCCGTTTTGCCGGGGTCGGCGCCACCGATGCCAAGAACAATGCCCTGCTGGTGGAAATGCTGGCCGACGTCCCAGAGGCCTCCCGGCAGGCTCGCTATGTGGCCGTGATCGTTCTGATGCACCACGAGGATGATGCCACCCCACTGATCTGCCAAGGCACCTGGGAAGGGGAAATCGTGCTGGAACCCCGGGGCGATCAGGGTTTCGGTTATGACCCCCACTTCCTGGTTCCCGGGAAAAACTGCACTGCGGCACAACTCCCACCGGAAGAGAAGAATGCGATCAGTCACCGGGGCAAGGCCATGGCCCAGCTGATCGCTTCCCTGCGCTGACCTTCACCCGTCTCTCGCAACTACCTGCTAGCATGTCTGGACAAAAGGATTCACAGGGGGCAAGGATGCGGGAATCAACGGGCACCATTATCGCCGGGGCCATTTTATTGTTGGGCTCACCCGTGGCCATGGCGGTCGATGTGTCCCTGCACAGCCAGTGGCACAGCAAGTATGTCACCGAGGGGCGTGACAATCTGGACAGCAATCCGCTGGTCTCCCTGGGTGCCGACCTGGGATTCCAGGATGTCACCGGCGGTGTCTGGCAGGCATGGGCCAACGGCAGCGACTACCGGGAGAACAATCTTTATCTCGAGTACGCCCCGACGTTTGAGTACGGATCCCCCTATCTCAACATTACCTATCTGCAGTTTCACCCGCAGGGAGCCGATGACCTGGAAACCGGCGCCGGTTTCATTGCACCGGTGCACCCCTGGCTGAGTGTGGCTTTTGACGGCACCTGGAGCAAGAACGCCTCGGGTGCTTTCTACGCCGTCAGCCTGCAGGCCCAACGTGAACTCACCCCCACCGTGACCGGAAAGCTACACCTGACACAGACCTACGATGACGGTTATGCCAGCGATGACTACAACGGCCCGAACCACCGTGAGGTGGCAGCGGTGCTGCTGTGGCAATGGCAGCCCGAGGTGGAAGTTTACGCCGGCTGGCAATACAGCTGGGCCGGTGAGGATGTGCGCCGGGATGGCGGCAGTGATCAGAGCTGGGGCCAGGTGGGTCTGACAACCTACTTCTGAGCGCGCGCCAACCAGCGATCCAGCGCATTGGCGAAACGCCCCTTGTCCTGATTGGAGTAACTGCTGGGACCGCCGGTCTGCATACCCGCCGAGCGCATTTCCTCCATGAAATCTCGCAGATTGAGACGCTCGCGCACCGTATCCTTGTCCAGCCAGTGGCCACGGGGGGTGACCGCTTCTGCCCCCTTGGCCACCACTTCCGCCGCCAGCGGGATATCCTGGGTGACCACCAGATCACCGGGTTGGCAACGCTGGACAATCTCGTTATCCGCCACATCAAACCCCTGTCCCACCTGAATGGAACGAATGAGCGGGGTACGCGGCACCGCGACCGGTTGGTTGGCCACCAGGGTACAGGGCACCTGCACCCGCTGTGCGGCCCGAAACAACACCTCTTTTACCGGCCGAGGACAGGCATCGGCATCAACCCAGATATGCACCATATGAACCAGTTAATCATTGACAGTGGACCGTTGACAGCTCAGACCCGAGAAGCCCCATGTTCGGCGCAACTCTTTGTTTTTCGCTGTCAATTGTCAACTATCAACTTTCAACTATTCTGCTACCATGCCTCCAGATTCCCATTCCTGGACTGCCCCTCCAACGCCCATGCCCCTCAAGAACCCACCCCTCTCCCTCTACATTCACACGCCGTGGTGCGTGCGCAAGTGTCCCTATTGCGACTTCAATTCCCATGAAAGGGGAGACCTGCCGGAAACGGCGTATCTGCAGGCACTGCTACAGGACCTGGAGCAGGATCTGCCCTTGATCGGTGAACGCCCGGTGGAGACCGTGTTTATCGGCGGAGGCACCCCCAGCCTGTTGTCGCCGGCGTTCTATCAGCAACTCTTCCATGGCATTCGTCAGCGGCTGGTGCTGACCCCCACGGCGGAAATCACACTGGAAGCCAACCCCGGCACCGTGGAAGCGGGACGATTTGCCGGCTTTCGAAATGCCGGCATCAACCGACTATCCATCGGCGTACAGAGCTTCAACAACGGACACCTGCAGGCACTGGGTCGTATCCACGATGCCAACGCGGCCATCGCGGCGGCGCGACAAGCCAGGGAGGCGGGCTTCACCACCTTCAATCTGGATATCATGCATGCCCTGCCCGGCCAGACGCCGGCCCAGGCCCTGGATGACCTCCACCAGGCCATCGCACTGCAACCCACCCATCTCAGCTGGTACGAACTCACTATCGAGCCCAATACCGTCTTCTACCGTTCCCCCCCGGCGCAGCCTGACCCGGATAACATGGCAGACACGGAACAGGCCGGCTTCTCCCTGCTGGAACGCCATGGCTACCAGCGCTACGAAGTATCCGCCTTCGCCCAACCCGGCCACGCCTGCCGGCATAACCTGAACTACTGGGAGTTCGGCGACTATCTCGGCATTGGTGCCGGCGCACATGGCAAAATCACCGATTCACAACGTGGCACCCTCCATCGCTACCAGAAAACCCGCAAGCCGGAGGACTTCATGGCCAATCCCCTACAGGCCCGTCGGCAATACCAACCCATTGCCGAAGAAGACCGTCTTCTGGAAGCCCTGATGAACGGTCTGCGACTAGTGGAGGGAATACGGTTACAGACTGTAGAGGACAACACCGGCCTTCCTGCGGCACAATGGTCCCCAAGGTTGGGGGCACTCCGCAAACAGGGGTTGCTGGACATTACCGACAAGCGACTGCACTGCACGGCAAAAGGCATGCATCACTTGAACGGAGTATTGGCCAGGCTAGCAGAGCTAGTGTAATAAAAGCCGCTTGAAGCGCCTGGTCATGCTATTCACACTGTTTACAAGCATCACAACAGACAACGACTATGATCAAGACACGTAGCGGGCGCGAACAGGCGCTGGCCGAACGCGAACAGCTTTTTATCGAAGCCACACGCCAGCAACTGTGCAATGAAGGCCTGCTCGGTATCCAGATGGCCGCCATTGCGCGCAGCTGCAATTTTGCCACCGGCACCCTGTACCACCACTTCGCCTCCAAGGAAGACCTGCTTATCGCGGTCTGCACCGAGCTGACCACCACCCGCCGTGAATACTTTCAGCGGGTGGCCGACTCCGACCTCAGTACCCGCGACAAGATGCTGGGTTTTGCCGTGGCCTATGCCCTCTTTGCCCAGCATTACCCGGAACATTTCCGTCTTGAGCAATACGTCATGACTGAGGTTGTCTGGCTGGCCGCCTCTGCCAACCGGCGGGAGCAGCTACTGGAAGCCACTCAGCCCATCGGGCGCATGGTGGAACAAGTGGTCCAGGATGCCATCGACAATGGCGAACTGGACTCCCATGGTCTGGCTCCGCTGGCATTCAGCATCGGCCAATGGTCCATGAGTATGGGCATGCACACCCTGATTCATGCGGAAGGCATCCTGGACATGTATGACCTGAAGGATCCTTACCGTATGCTGCTGCGCAATATCCAGCTGCAACTCAACGCCATGCAGTGGCAGCCGGTAACGGACAAGCCCTTCGACGACGCCTCCCTGGACAAGAAAGTCGACG
>JAZAJX010000065.1:0-7267 GCA_036230225.1 Pseudomonadota bacterium
CAGCCCGCGATCTGGCTGGCAGATGAGCCTACCAATCACCTGGATCTGCATCATCAGGTGGCAGTGATGGAGCTGCTGCAGCAACAGGCAAAGCAGGGTGCGGCGGTGTTTATGTGCCTGCATGACCTGAATCTGGCCGCGCGCTGGTGCGATCATCTGCTGTTGCTGTATCCGGATGGTGAGCTGTGCTTCGGCCCCGCCGACACCATGCTGGTGCCAGAGGCGCTGGAGCGGCTGTATGACCAGAAACTCAGTGTGGGGAACATCAATGGTGTGCCGGTGTTTGTCCCGGGGTGAGATTAATTAATAGTGAACAATGAATAATTAATAGCGAAAGAAAACGTCTTGTTAAGAGCCGAATTGAAAGTGAGAAAGGTATGAAACCCGATCCGAAGAGCCCAGAGCGCCATGCCTGGCGGATGGAAAAGAAACAGAAAATCATGCGTGAGCGGATTGCCAATGCGGACAAGGATCAGGGCATCCTGTTGGTGCTTACCGGGCCTGGCAAGGGCAAGAGCAGTTCCGGGTTCGGCATGCTGGCCCGGGCTCTGGGGCATGGCATGAAGGTGGGTGTGGTGCAGTTTATCAAGGGTGCGTTCAGTACCGGCGAAGAGGCCTTTTTCCGCGATCTTCCCAATGTGGATTACCACGTCATGGGCGAGGGCTATACCTGGGATACCCAGGACCGGGAAAAGGATGTAGCCGCCGCCAGTGCTGCCTGGGATATCGCACAAAAAATGCTGCGGGACGACAGCTACCACATGGTGTTATTGGATGAGCTGAACATTGCTCTGCGTTACGAATATCTTGACCTGGATACGGTGCTTGATGATTTGCAAAACCGGCCTGTCATGCAGCACGCCATTGTTACCGGTCGCTATGCGCCGAAAGAACTGATCGAACTGGCTGATACGGTGACTGAAATGAAAGTGGTGAAGCATGCGTTCAAGGATCTGGGGGTGCGTGCGCAGAAAGGCGTGGAGCTTTGAAGAGCAGTTTCAAGTTACAAGTTACAAGTTGCAACGCGGCTGGGGTTGGCAGGAATTTGCTACGCCATGCCCGCGCACGAGTTAAGAATCGCGGGCAGAGCCTTGCATTACCCCAACTGCCTTCTTCGCGTTGTAACTTTCAACGTGGAACTTGCCACTCCGGGTTATCGCAATGATAACTCTGATGGTCCAGGGCTGTACGTCGGATGCCGGAAAAAGCACGGTGGTGGCGGCGTTGTGTCGGTGGTTTTCTCAGCGGGGGTATTCGGTGGCGCCGTTCAAGCCGCAGAACATGGCGTTGAACAGTGCGGTGACCGTGGACGGTGGGGAGATTGGTCGGTCGACGGCGTTGCAGGCATTGGCCTGCGGGATTGAGCCGCATAGTGACATGAATCCGGTGTTGCTGAAGCCGCAGACGGATATGGGTGCCCAGGTGATACTCCGCGGCCAGGTGCTGGGCAATATGCAGGCGCTGGATTATCACGGGTACAAGAACACCGCCCGTGAGGCGGTGCTGGCGGCCTGGCAGGATTTGTCTTCCCGTTATGATGTGATTATCGCGGAAGGCGCGGGCAGCCCGGCGGAAATCAATCTGCGTGACAACGATATCGCCAACATGGGCTTTGCCGAAATGGTGGATTGCCCGGTGATTCTGGTGGCGGATATAGATCGCGGCGGTGTCTTCGCCCATCTCACAGGCACCCTGGATCTGCTGTCGCAAAGCGAGCAGCAGCGCACCCTGGGATTTGTCATCAATCGCTTTCGCGGTGATCTTTCCCTGCTGCAGGGCGGCCTGGACTGGCTGGAAGCCCGCACCGGCAAACCCGTGTTCGGTGTGCTGCCCTATCTGCATGGGTTGACGCTGGACGCGGAGGACGCCGTGGAGGAAAAGGGGGAGCATGAAGGCGAGGCGTTGAAGGTGGTCGTTCCCCTGTTGCCACGCATGAGCAACCACAATGATTTTGATCCGCTGCGCTTGCACCCCCAGGTGAATCTGCAATTCGTGAAAATGGGCCAGCCTTGGCCTGCCGCGGATCTGGTGATCCTGCCGGGCAGCAAGGCCACCCGTGCGGATCTGGCGTTTCTGCGTGAACAGGGCTGGGACCGCCAGATCGAAAGGCATCTGCGCTACGGCGGCAAAGTGCTGGGTATCTGTGGCGGCTTCCAGATGCTGGGGACACGCAGTGATGACCCGGATGGGCTGGAAAGCGATGCGGGGAGCTGTGCCGGGCTTGGCTGGTTGGCGATGACCACTCGACTGGTGCCCGGCAAGCAGCTGCGCAATGTGACAGGGACTTTTCTGCCCACCGGCACTGCCATTCATGGTTATGAAATCCATAACGGTATCACTGAAGGGGCTGCCCTAAGCCGCCCCATGTTGGTACTGAATGGACATGGGGATGGTGCCATCAGCGATGATGATCAGATCATGGGGGGGTATCTGCATGGTTTGTTTGATAATGCGGATGCCGCCACAGCGATCCTGCATTGGGCGGGGCTGCCCCACGGGCAGGCAGTGGATTACGATGCGCATCGACAGAGAGACCTGGATCGGCTGGCGGCAATGATTGATCACTCGTTGGATATGGAAACACTGCTTGCCGGGATAACCGGTCCGTCATGAAAGGAGAGGTGCATGCACAAGGATGATGCTCACGCCGGCCAGGCCATTTACAGCCCCTTTGTGCTCTCACTCTATGACATGGGAGTGTTGGGGCTGTCTTGTCGCTGGTTGTGGCGTTGCCCATCGTCTGTGTTGCTGGCGCACTATCAGCGCCATATCAGCAGTAATCACCTGGATGTGGGCGTGGGGAGTGGCTTTTTCCTGGATAAGGTGCGTTTTCCCGCATCCCGACCACGGGTGGGGCTGATGGATCTGAATCCGAACAGTCTCGCGTATTGTGCCCGTCGTATTGCTCGTTACCAGCCGGAGGTACTGCAGCGCAATGTGCTGGAACCCGTTGCGTACACGGGAAACAGATTCGATTCTCTGGCAATGAACCTGCTGCTGCACTGTTTGCCTGGCAGCCTGTTCGACAAGGCACGGGCACTGGATAATCTGCTGCCTATGGTGAACGCCGGCGCGAGAGTGTTTGGGGCCACGCTGCTGCAAGAGGGGGTTCCGCGAAACATCGCTGCGCGCGGTGCCATGAGGGTGTATAACCGCAGGGGCATTTTTTCCAATCAGGACGATTCACTGGCGGCGTTGGCCCAGGTGTTGACCCGTCGCCTCGATCAGGTGGACATTCAGGTGGAAGGGTGCATGGGACTTCTCTGGGCGGGCAAGATAAGCCATGGACTGTCCTTGTGGTGTTATCCGAAAAATAAAAAGGCTCCCATCGGGAGCCTTTTTATTTGATGCCTCGCGTCGAACGAGACAGGTCATTATGTGGCGGATGTTATTCCATGGGGTTCACGCATTCTGCCCGTGACGGCTCCAGTTTGCAGCGTACTTTGCGCAGCAAGCCCATCATGGATTTGTCGTACACGCCGTCCTGGGTGAGAGCGATACGCGCTTCACGCATCATTTCGTCATAACGCAGCTTGTCGGCGTCCGGAATACGGATCCACCATTTTTTGTCTACCTCACTGCTGGCGTTATCAATCAGTCGCATGGCGCGGTCAAATTGCCCGAACAGATATTCGCGGGAATTCTGGGCGAAGCCGTCCGGGAATTTATCTTTTTTCAGAATCACCTGTGCGCTGAGCTGGCCCAGGACATAATCAAGGATGCCGCCGTCCGGTGCCATGCCCTTGTAGAGCTCAAGGGCCGAGAAACCCATGATGGGGGCAAAGCAGATATCCACGGAGTCATTGTTGAAACGGGTGGAGAAATTGGTGATGTCTGACATGACCGGAGACATGCCCACCCGGGAGGCCATGTTGGCCTGGGCACTGTCGTATTCCAGGACAGCAATGGATTTGCCTGACAGTTCTTCCACGGTATCGATTTCCTGATCTTTCAGGAAAAGAAACGCCGCGCCCATGGGAACGACGCCACCCACTTCATAGGGACCGGAAACCAGTTGTTTGTTAATGGAGGGGGTGCCGCTGGCAATCACGGAGATGACGGTTTTCATGGCATCGTAGCTGGGAATCGCACCGATGGAATCCATGCTGCCGGTATAGCTGTTGAACTGGCGACCGCGAATACCGGTGAGCACGGCGGCATCACACTGGCCGGCCTTGAGATCTTCCGCTGCAATCTTTTCATCCGTGTAGGGTTTGAGTTCCACGTCGACGCCCCATTGTACGGCGGCGGTCTTGTAGTCCTTCATGATGTTGAAGATGTCACCGTTGGCGCCGATGATGTCGAACACGCAGAACTTGCGTTTCTCCATGGCATGGGCAGACAGTGACAACGTCGAGAGCAGAGCGGAAAGTATGACTGTTGTTATGTAGCGCATTGTTCTCTCCCGTAATAACAGAAAAATCAAAGAGAACCGATGCTATTTGCGAGGTAGATGGCAGCTCAATAAGGGGTTACAAAACTCGCCATAATCCATACAAGAAGCCGAAGCAACGGAGGGAACCTTAGCGGTTTGGTGAAAAAAAGGCGCACGGTGGCGTGAAACATTCACCATATTTTCACTCCCCGGGGGAGGGCGGGGTGGGGCGGACCGGTGAAGGCAGTGTGAAACAAAAAAGGCGCCAGTGGCGCCTTTTTTTCTGGAGGGGCGGACCTTAGTGGTCGTGACCTTCCGGGCCATGTACGTGGCCGTGCTCTTTCTCTTCATCAGAGGCTTCGCGCACGTCAGTCACTTCCACGGCGAAGTTCAGGGTCTCACCCGCCAGCGGGTGGTTGCCGTCCACGGTCACTTCATCACCTTCCACGGCTGTGATGGTGAAGATGCGGGGGCCGGCTTCGGTCTGCGCCTGGAACTGCATGCCTGGCTGCAGGTTGTCCTCGTTGCCTTCAAAGGCGGTTTTCGGCACTTGCTGGATCAGTTGTTCGTGACGCTCGCCGTAGCCTTCCTCGGGGGTAACGGTCACATCCAGTTTGTCACCGGCGGTCTTGCCTACCAGGGCTTTTTCCAGGCCGGGGATGATGTTGCCGGCGCCGTGCAGGTAAGCCAGGGGCTCGCCACGCTGGATGGAGGAGTCAATGGTCTCGCCAGCGTTGTTGGTGAGGGTGTAGTGGATGGACACTACGGAGTTTTCAGAAATTTGCATGGAAACCCTTTTGGGGTAGATGAATTCGGAATGCGAGGGGCATTCAATCAGACCCCCATTCTAACAATACCCCAGCGGCCATGACCAACCGGGCGCCACCCGGCCCGACGGGCGTTATGCCCGGACTGCGTCTGCTGGCCTGGCATTTGCTACAGTAAGCCCATGATCGAGAGCCGAACCACCACTCCGCCCCCCCTGCAGGACCGCTTCGGTCGCACCATCGACTACGTGCGCCTGTCGGTGACGGATCGCTGTGACTTCCGCTGTGTGTACTGCATGGCAGAGGATATGACCTTTGTGCCTCGAGCCCAGATACTGACTCTGGAAGAGATGAGTCGGCTGGGCCAGGTGCTGGTATCGCTGGGCGTCAGGCGCATCCGGTTGACAGGGGGGGAACCGCTTGTGCGCCGGGATGTGGCGCATCTGGTGCGCCATCTTGGTGCGCTGGAGGGGCTTGATGAACTGAATATGACCACCAACGGGGCCCGCCTCGACCGTTTTGCCGGGGATCTGAGGGCGGCCGGGTTGGACCGGCTCAATATCAGTCTCGATTCCCTGAATTCCGAGCGTTTTCGGGCACTTACCCGCACCGGTGAGCTAAAACAGGTGCTTGCCGGGATTGAGGCCGCGCGGCGGGCCGGCTTTCGGCGTATCAAGCTCAATAGTGTGATTCTGCGCGGACGCAATCAGGATGAAGTGCCTGCCCTGGTGGACTTTGCTCTGGAGAAGGGCCTCGATATCGCGTTCATTGAGGAGATGCCCCTGGGACAGATCAGCGAGCATGACCGTGCCCTGGAATTCGTCTCTTCGCAGGAGCTTCGGGAACAGATCGGCAGGCACCTGACACTGGTGCCCATGGCCGAGAAGACCGGCGGCCCCTCCCGTTACTGGCAGGTGCCGGGCAGCAAAAGCCGTATCGGCTTTATCTCCCCCCACTCACAAAACTTTTGCCATTTGTGTAATCGGGTGCGGATTACCGCCGAGGGCCGTATGCTGCTGTGTCTGGGCCACGAACACAGCGTGGATCTGCGGGCGGTGTTGCGGGCGCACCCGGGTGATGACGGCCCTGTGCGACAGGCGATCATTGATGCCATGGCGATCAAGCCGGAGCGGCATGAGTTTACGCTGGCACCGGGTGAGCAACTGGTACGATTCATGAATATGACTGGCGGTTAATACGACCCGCCAACGGATGTAGCGAGATACCATGAAATCCCTTCCCGAACTCTTTACCAACAACGAGCAGTGGCGCCACGACATCGAGAAGGAGCATCCGGGCTTCTTCAAGGCGCTGGGTGAACAGCAGAGCCCGGAGTATCTGTGGATCGGCTGCGCGGACTCCCGGGTGCCGGCCAATGAGGTGGTCGGGTTGATGCCCGGTGAGCTGTTCGTTCACCGCAACGTGGCTAACCTGGTCAACCACACGGATCTGAACCTGTTGTCTGTACTCCAGTTTGCGGTGGATGTGCTCAAGGTGAAGCACATCATGGTGGTGGGCCACTATGGCTGTGGTGGCGTCAAGGCGTCCATGGAGGATGCGCCGCACGGGTTGATCGATAACTGGCTGCGCCAGGTGCGCGAGCTGTACCTGCGCAATCGCAAGAATCTGGCCCAACTGCCGGATGACCAGGCGCGGCTGGACAAGATGTGCGAGCTCAATGTGGCACGTCAGGTCATCAATGTGTCCAATACCACCGTGGTTCAGGAAGCCTGGCGTCGGGATCAACCACTGACCATTCATGGCTGGATCTACGGCATCGGAGATGGCCGGCTACGGGACCTGGATATCCAGGTGCAGGGCAACAAGGAGCTGCGTGCGTTGGAGAACAACGAATACGACAACTGTTCCGGCTGATGTCTGCAGGGCGGAAATGTCTGAGGACATCCCTGCGTTTATTACCCAAGAGTTATGCGCAATTGGATGGGCAAGCCCGGAGAAACGTCAGCGCAACGCTGCTAAACCCGGCGCCGCTGTAGGAGCGCCGCTTGGGGCGCGAACCGTGCGAAGCATGGAATCAACCGCAGGGCGATCAGGGGTTTCAGACTCGCCAGGTCTTTGCAGGATGACTCCCTTGCTGGCGCTATATTTCCGCACGCTGTGTGAG
>JAZAJX010000066.1:0-3912 GCA_036230225.1 Pseudomonadota bacterium
CCGCCATTCCCTTTTTCGGGGGGCCCGGTAATGCCAAAATCAACCATGCGTGACGGGGCTTTGCGGTTTTATGTTTTTCGGTTGCGACTCCCCAACACGATATTCGAGCGCACAACATGACCCAGTCCCAGCAGTCCCACGGCTCCCATGCCCCGGTGGCGCCCAATGAAATCGCCGTCGGCGTGGTCATCGGCCGTACCTCCGAATACTTCGACTTCTTCGTCTACGGTATCGCCTCGGTGTTGATCTTCCCGCAGGTATTCTTCCCGTTCGCCGGCCAGCTCCAGGGCATGCTTTATTCCTTCATGCTGTTTGCCCTGGCGTTTGTGGCGCGCCCCTTCGGCACCGCCCTGTTCATGGCCATCCAGCGCCACTGGGGGCGCGGCATCAAGCTTACTGCCGCCCTGTTCCTGCTGGGCACCGCCACCGCCGGTATTGCCTTCCTGCCCGGGTACGAGAAGCTGGGCGGCTACGCCATTGCCCTGCTGGCCCTGTTCCGCATCATGCAGGGGATCGCCTTCGGGGGCTCCTGGGATGGCCTGCCCTCGCTGCTGGCCCTGAACGCGCCGAAAGAGAGCCGCAGCTGGTACGCCATGATCGGCCAGTTGGGCGCGCCGCTGGGCTTTGTCATTGCCAGCGCCCTGTTCCTGTTTCTCTATAACAGCCTGAGCGCCCCGGATTTCCTGGGCTGGGGCTGGCGCTACCCGTTCTTCGTGGCCTTTGCCATCAACGTGGTCGCCCTGTTCGCCCGCCTGCGTCTGGTGCTCACCGAGGAATACACCGAGGCCCTGGAAGAAAGCGAGCTGGAGCCCATCGGCACCACGGAAATGGTGCGCAAGCAGGGCTACAACATCTTCATCGGCTCCTTCGCCGCCCTGGCCAGCTATGCCCTCTTCCACCTGGTGACTATCTTCCCGCTGTCCTGGATCGCCCTGCAGGGCAGCCAGACCACCGGCCAGGTGCTGACCGTCCAGATCGTCGGCGGCATCGTCGGCATTATCGCCACCATCGGCTCCGGCTGGATCGCCGCCCGCATCGGCAAGCGCACCACCGTGGGCGCCCTGGCCGCCATCATCGGCGTGTTCAGCCTGCTCACCCCACTACTGATGGGGGGCAGCCCGGCCATGCAGGACACCTTCATTCTGCTCGGCTTCGCCCTGCTGGGGATTTCCTACGGCCAGGCCTCCGGCACCGTCACCGCCAACTTCGAGCGTCGCTTCCGCTACACCGGTGCCGCCCTCACCTCCGATTTCGCCTGGCTGTTCGGCGCCGCCTTCGCCCCACTGGTAGCCCTGGGCCTGTCCGCCAAATTCGGCCTGCTGTCGGTGACCGTGTACCTGCTCTCCGGTGTCATCTGCACCCTGATCGCCCTGGCGGTCAACCAGTCGCTGGAGGATCAGGCAGAGGACTGAGCGGCAAGTTACAAGCCTCAAGCTGCAACGCGGTTTGAGGCCGCAGCGAACTGAAACACAGAGGCCGCGCCCGAATGTCGAGCGCTGTCTCACTGGTTAAGGCAAGCCACGCGCTGTGGGAGCGGTCGTTCGACCGCGATAGCCATGGCAGAACGCATTTTTCGCGGTGGGACCACCGCTCCCACATAACACCACCCCCAGACAAAAAAGGCCGCACCCAATCTTTGGACGCGGCCCCTTTCTTTCAGACCCGGCAACCCCGGGCCCGCGTTGCAGCTTGCAGCGTGAAGCTCTTAACTCAAACTCCCCAACGCCTGCTTGGTAAACGGCGCAATCTCGTCGTCCTTGCCATCACGCATCTTCACCAGCCAGTTCGGGTCCTGCAGAAGCGCCCGGCCCACCGCGATCAGGTCGAACTCGTCGTTGCCCATGCGCCGGGTCAGCTCGTCCAGCGCCGCCGGGTTCGCCGTGCCACCCATGCCTTCCGGGCTGTTCAGGAAGTCGCCATCCAGCCCCACGCTGCCCACGGAGATGGTGGGCTTGCCGGTGATCTTCTTGGTCCAGCCGGCCAGGTTCAGATCAGAACCGTCAAACTCCGGCAGCCAGAAACGGCGCGTGGAGGCATGGAAGATATCCACGCCCGCGTCTACGAACGGCATCAGGAAGCGCTCCAGCTCCTCGGGGTTCTGGGCCAGCTTGGCGTCGTAATCCTGCTGCTTCCATTGCGAAAAACGCAGCACAATGGCGAACTCCTCGCCCACCGCTTCGCGCACGGCCTTGACGATCTCAATACCGATACGCGCCCGGTTCTCGATGGAGCCGCCGTATTCATCATCCCGCTGATTGGTGCCTTCCCAGAAGAACTGGTCCAGCAGGTAACCGTGGGCCCCGTGGATCTCCACGCCGTCAAAGCCCACCTCTTTGGCAGCCTTGGCGGAGTCCGCAAAGGCGCGAATCACGTCCTGGATGTCTTCCTTGGTCATGACATGACCATTTTCCTTGCCCGGCTTAAACAACCCGGACGGGGAATAACCAGGCACGTCCTTGTCCGGACCGATACCCGGTTTACGGACCGCCCCCACGTGCCACAGCTGGGGGATGATCTGGCCACCCGCCTCATGGACCGCATCCACCACCTTCTTCCAGCCCGCCATGGCGGCATCACCATAAATCGCCGGCACCCGCTCGTAACCGTTGGCCGCCTTGTGGCCCACAAAGGTGCCCTCGGTGATGATCAGCCCCACCTCGCCCTCAGCGCGGCGACGGTAGTACCCCACCACCTCATCATTGGGCACATAGCCCGGCGAGAAGGTGCGGGTCATGGGGGCCATGGCCACCCGGTTACGCAGGTTCAGGGATTTGTGCGCAAAAGGACGCAACAGACTGTCCAGAGAACCACTCATCATTACTCTCCCGAATTTCGTTTTAGTGCCGCGCCCAGACGACGCCGTAAAAAAGACAACAACAGAATCAGCGCTGCCGCCCAACGGGCGACTCAATTTAGTTTCATGATGAAACCTTATTTGGTTTCGTTTTGCAACCTTTCTCAGTACACTACTCCCATGACACGTAAACGGTTCGACGAAATGGGCTGCTCGGTGGCCTGCGCCCTCAATGAGGTCGGTGACTGGTGGTCCCTCCTGGTGGTCAAGCAGGCCATGTTGGGCACCCGCCGCTTTGTGGATTTCCAGCACAACCTGGGCATCGCCAAGAACATCCTCTGCAACCGCCTGTCACGGCTGGTGGATAACGGGGTCATGGTACGCGTGGACGTGGGCGAGCACGGCAAGCGCTATGAATACCGCCTCACCGACAAGGGCCGCGACCTGTTCACCGTGGTCACCGCCCTGCGCCAGTGGAGCGAACGCTGGAATGGGGAAAAGGACACCCTGCAGCTGGTGGACCGGCAGACCGGTGAACCGCTGGCGCCGGTGACCGTCCAGAACCAGCAGGGTCAGCCCCTCACCGTGCGGGATGTGCGGTTTGTGGATGAAGACGGCAAGCCATTGGAGGAAGCGGGTTAGCACCGACAGCTCTCCGTAGGGGCATCGCTCACGGCGCGATTTCAGGAGGCCTGGATAAGGCCTCCAGACTGACATTCAAATGCGAGATGCAAGACCTGCCCCATTGCCCCGTGCTCCCGGAAGTTGGAAGACCGCGTTGAACCGTTTTATGATCTGGCGCGTGGACACTGCAAGCCACTCAGTTTAAACCCGGCGATAACGCAGTTTTTTCGCACAATAAACTTTATATTCCTGGTTCGCTTAGGTTCCTGGTCAATGCCTAGCCCCGCTCCCCCAATTATTCTGTTGGGCCCGAATAGCCAAATATTCATCGGCCCTTTGGGTCGCGGGAAAACGCACACCCACGCCGCCAATGTTGCGCTGGTCGCGCTTGAAAAACCCTTCTTGCTAAGAATGAAACCCGGCCAGGAATGGAAAGCCCATGAATCCACCCTGATTTCCGCCGGCACCCCCCATGAACTAGATCCACAGAAGGG
>JAZAJX010000067.1:0-11381 GCA_036230225.1 Pseudomonadota bacterium
CTTCTGTAAGTCTCTGAATTTCAAGAGGAAAGGTTTTGATGCAGCAGAACTCAACGCTGGTGCGGGGGCTCACTGAGCCCGGAGAATTCCGGGACAACTGTGGTTTTGGTCTGATTGCCCATATGGAGGGCAACGCAAGCCACGAGCTTTTGCAAACCGCCATCGAAGCACTGACATGTATGACCCACCGGGGCGGCATTAATGCCGACGGAAAAACCGGTGATGGCTGCGGTCTGTTGCTCAAGAAACCCGATTCTTTCTTCCGCAAGGTCGCGGAAGCGCAATCCATTACGTTGCCGGACAACTATGGCGTGGGGATGATCTTCACCCACCCGGATGCCGAGCAAGCCGAGCAGCAGAAAGCCGCTATCAACGCGGCGCTGGACGCTCAAGGGGTCCAGGTCCTGGGTTGGCGGGAAGTGCCTACCGACGACGCTTGCCTCGGTGAGCTGGCTCGGGCCTCCCTGCCCGGCTTTCACCAGGTGCTGGTTGCCGCGGACGGTAACTCCGAGCAGGAGCTGAATCGCCGCCTGTTCTTTGCCCGCCGCCATGCGGAGAAGGCTATTGAGAGCGACGGTTACTTCTACGTCTGCTCGCTGTCCGCCTCGGTCATCTCCTATAAAGGATTGATGATGCCGGTGGACCTGCCGGCCTTCTTCCCGGATCTGGGTGACGACGCCATGGAAACCGCCATCGTGGTATTCCATCAGCGTTTCTCTACCAATACCCTGCCGCAGTGGCCGCTGGCTCAGCCGTTCCGCTATCTGGCCCACAATGGTGAGATCAACACCGTACAGGGTAACCGGAACTGGGCGCTGGCTCGGGAAAATAAGTTCCAGAATGACCTGCTGCCGGGCCTGGAAGAGCTCAGCCCGTTGGTCAACCGCACCGGCTCCGACTCCTCCAGCATGGACAACATGCTGGAGGTTCTGCTGGCCGGCGGTATGGACCTGTTCCGCGCCGTGCGCATGATGATTCCGCCCGCGTGGCAGAACGTGGAAACCATGGACGCGGACCTGCGTGCCTTCTACGAATATAACTCCATGCATATGGAGCCGTGGGATGGTCCTGCCGGCCTGGTGATGACCGATGGCCGTTATGCGGTCTGTATGCTGGACCGTAACGGTCTGCGTCCGGCCCGCTGGGTGGTGACCAAGAACGGTTTCATTACCCTGGCCTCCGAAATCGGTGTGTATGGTTACAAGCCGGAAGATGTGGTGGCCAAGGGCCGGGTCGGACCGGGTCAGATTCTGGCCGTGGATACCGAGACCGGCGAAGTGCTGCACACCAAGGACATCGACAACCGTCTGAAAGTGCGTCACCCCTACCGGGACTGGCTGAAAGGCAACGCCCTGCGTATCGAGGCGGATTACGACCACGAGGTGGAGCGTACCGACGAAGTCGACCAGCAAGACCTGCTCAGCTATCAGAAATTCTTCCAGATCAGCTTTGAAGAGCGCGATCAGGTGCTGCGCCCGTTGGCCGAATCCGGTCAGGAAGCCACCGGTTCCATGGGGGATGACACGCCCATGGCGGTGCTCTCCAAGCGCGAGCGCTCGCTGTATGACTATTTCCGTCAGCAGTTCGCCCAGGTGACCAACCCGCCTATCGATCCGCTCCGCGAAGCGATCGTGATGAGCCTGGAAACCTGTGTGGGTGCCGAGCGTAACGTGTTCGAGGAAACGGCGGACCATGCCGACCGGGCGATCCTGTCCACGCCGGTGCTGTCTCATTCCAAGTTTACCAACCTGATGAAGATCGACCGTCCCGGGTACGATGTGGCCAAGTTGAGCCTGCATTATGATCCGCAAACCGGTCTGCGTCAGGCGGTGGAAGATCTCTGTGAGCAGGCGGCCCAGGCCGTGCGTGATGGCAAGGTCATCCTGGTGCTGACCGACCACGGTATTGCTCAGGACAAGCTTACCATCCATGCGCTGATGGCCACGGGTGCGGTGCATCATTACCTGACCGAAAAAGGCCTGCGTTCCGACGCCAACATCATCGTGGAAACCGCGACCGCGCGGGACTCTCACCACTTTGCCGTGCTGTTCGGTTTCGGTGCCACCGCCGTGTACCCGTACCTGGCCTACGACGTGATCTCCGACATGGTGCGTTCCGGCGAACTGCTTGGGGATGCGGTGGAACTGCAGAAGAACTTCCGCAAGGGCATCAACAAGGGCCTGATGAAGATCCTCTCCAAGATGGGGATCTCCACCATTACTTCCTATCGGGGTGCCCAGCTGTTTGAAGCCGTGGGCATTGCCCGCGATGTGGTCGACCTGTGTTTCCGTGGCGTACAAAGCCGTATCCAGGGCGCCAGCTTTGACGACTTTGAAGCGGATCAGAAGAGCCTGGCCAAGGATGCCTGGAAGCAGCGCAAGCCCATTGATGCGGGTGGTATTCTCAAGTACATCCATGGCAAGGAATATCACGCCTTTAACCCGGACGTGATTCACGCCTTGCATTGCGCGACCCAGGACAACGACTACAACGCGTACAAGGAGTACGCGGAGCTGGTCAACAAGCGCCCGGTGGCGACCCTGCGTGATCTCTTTGCGCTGCGCGACGATGTGCAGGGTATTAGCGTGGATGAGGTGGAACCCATTGAGTCCATTCTGCCGCGCTTCGACTCTGCCGGCATGTCCCTGGGGGCATTGAGCCCGGAAGCCCATGAGGCCATCGCCACTGCCATGAACCGTCTGGGCGGTCGCTCCAACTCCGGGGAGGGTGGCGAAGACCCGGCCCGTTACGGCACCGAGCGCGTGTCCAAGATCAAGCAGATTGCCTCCGGTCGTTTTGGCGTGACCCCGCATTACCTGGTCAATGCTGAAGTGTTGCAGATCAAGGTGGCTCAGGGCGCCAAGCCCGGCGAGGGCGGCCAGCTGCCTGGCGGCAAGGTGAATGCGCTGATCGCACGGCTGCGTCACTCCGTGCCCGGCGTGACCCTGATCTCACCGCCGCCGCACCACGATATCTATTCCATTGAGGATCTGGCTCAGCTGATCTTCGACCTCAAGCAGGTCAACCCGGATGCCCAGGTATCCGTGAAGCTGGTGTCCGAGCCCGGTGTGGGCACCGTTGCCTCCGGTGTGGCCAAGGCCTATGCGGACCTGATCACCATCTCCGGTTACGATGGGGGTACCGCGGCGAGCCCGCTCACCTCCATCCGCTATGCCGGTTCCCCCTGGGAGCTGGGTCTGGCGGAAGCGCACCAGGCGCTGCGTGGCAACGACCTGCGTGACAAGATCCGGTTGCAGACCGATGGCGGTCTGAAGACCGGCCTGGATGTGATCAAGGCCGCCATTCTGGGTGCCGAGTCCTTCGGTTTCGGTACCGTGCCCATGGTGGTGCTGGGTTGTAAGTACCTGCGGATCTGTCACCTGAACAACTGCGCCACCGGCGTGGCGACCCAGCGTGATGACCTGCGAAAGGATCACTTTATCGGTGCGCCGGAACTGCTGATCAACTACTTCACTTTTGTGGCTCAGGAAGTCCGTGAGTTACTGGCGGTGCTGGGTGTGAAGAGCATCCCCGAGCTGATCGGTCGTACCGATCTGCTGAAGGTGCTGGAAGGTGAAACCGCGCGTCAGGGCAAGCTGGATCTGACCCCGATCCTGCGCAATGACCTGGTGCCGGCGGACAAGCCTACCCACTGCCAGGTGAGCCGCAATGAGCCGTTCGACAAGGCGGTGCTGAACCAGAAGATGGTGGATGACATGCTTACCGCCATCGACAGCAAGTCCGGTGGCTCCTTCCACTACGAGATCACCAACTGTGATCGCTCCGTGGGCGCGCGCGTATCCGGCGAAATTGCCAAGCGTCACGGTAACCTGGATATGGAAACGGCGCCCATCAAGGTGCGTTTCACCGGTACCGCTGGCCAGAGCTTCGGTGTCTTCAATGCCGGTGGTCTGCACATGTACATCGAAGGTGATGCCAACGATTACGTGGGCAAGGGCATGGCTGGCGGCAAGCTGGTCATCCGTCCGCCCAATGGCAGCCCCTTCAAGAGCCAGGAAACGGCCATCATCGGTAATACCTGCCTCTACGGTGCCACCGGTGGCAAGCTCTATGCGGCGGGTACCGCCGGTGAGCGTTTCGGGGTGCGTAACTCCGGTGCCCATGCTGTCGTTGAAGGTGCGGGCGATCACTGTTGCGAATACATGACAGGTGGTTCCATCACCGTGCTGGGGCGCACCGGGCATAACTTCGGTGCCGGCATGACCGGGGGTTTTGCCTTTGTGCTGGACGAAGACAATGATTTCTTCGACCGCATCAACCCGGAGCTGATCGAACTGCATCGCATCAGCTCTGAAGCCACCGAGTCTCATCGCAGTCACCTGCGTGGCGTGATCTCTGATTACGTGCAAGAGACCGGCAGCGAGTGGGGCCAGTACATTCTGGATAACTTTGATGCCATGAGCCGCAAGTTCTGGCTGGTTAAGCCCAAGGCCGCAAGCCTGGAAAACCTGCTCAAGAGCACGCGCGCCAATCCGGCATAACGGGGGAGACCATGGCTGAACGTTTGAGTAACAACTTCCAGTTTCTGGATGTGCCCCGGCACGATCCGAAGAAAAAGGACATCGAAGACCGCAAGCACAAGTACGAGGAAATCTACTACCCGTTCGAAACCCGGGAAGTGGAGCACCAGGCACATCGTTGCCTGCACTGTGGTAACCCGTACTGTGAATGGAAGTGCCCGGTCCACAACTACATCCCAAACTGGTTGAAGCTGATCAGTGAAGGCAACCTGATGGAAGCGGTGGAGCTGAGTCACCAGACCAACTCCCTGCCGGAAGTCTGTGGCCGTGTTTGCCCGCAGGACCGTCTCTGTGAAGGGGCCTGTACCCTGAACGACGGTTTCGGTGCCGTGACCATCGGTGCCACCGAGAAGTACATCACCGACACCGCCCTGGCCATGGGCTGGCGTCCGGATATGTCCAAGGTGGTATGGACCGACAAGAAGGTGGCGGTGATTGGTGCTGGTCCTGCCGGTATCGGCTGTGCTGACGTGCTGGTGCGCAACGGTGTCAAGCCGGTGGTTTTTGACCGTTACGAAGAGATCGGTGGCCTGCTGACCTTTGGTATCCCCGAATTCAAGCTGGAAAAGCCGGTCATGGCCAAGCGCCGTGAGGTGTTTGAAGGCATGGGGGTGGAATTCCGCCTGGGCGTTGAAGTCGGTAAGGACATCACCATTGATGAGCTGCTGGCTGACTATGATGCGGTCTTCATGGGCATGGGCACCTATACCTACATGAAGGGTGGCTTCCCCGGCGAAGACCTGGACGGCGTGCACGAAGCCTTGCCGTTCCTGGTCGCCAACGCCAACCGCAATCTGGGCTTTGAAAAAGACCCGGCGGACTTCATCGACATGAAGGGCAAGCGGGTTGTGGTACTGGGTGGTGGTGACACTGCCATGGACTGTAACCGTACCTCCATCCGTCAGGGTGCCGACAGCGTGATCTGTGCCTACCGTCGTGATGAGGAGAACATGCCGGGTTCACGCAAGGAAGTGGCCAACGCCAAGGAAGAGGGCGTGCAATTCCTCTTCAACCGTCAGCCTATCGAGGTGGTCGGTGAAGACGGCAAGGTCACCGGTGTGAAAGTGGTGGAGACCAAGCTGGGTGAGCCGGATAATAACGGTCGTCGTCGCCCCGAACCGATTCCGGGCAGTGAGGAAATTCTGCCGGCGGATGCGGTGATCGTGGCGTTCGGTTTCCGTCCCAGCCCGGCGGACTGGTTCGAGGCACAGAATGTGACCACCGATGATTCTGGTCGTGTTCAGGCTGCCGAGGAGCAGGACTTCCCGTTCCAGACCAGCAACGAGAAAATCTTCGCCGGTGGCGATATGGTGCGTGGCTCTGACCTGGTGGTGACAGCCATCTGGGAAGGCCGTGAGGCCGCCAAAGGCATCCTGGATTATCTGGATGTGTAAGGCCTTTGACCTTACCTGCTGACAAGCAAGATGAAGGGCCTGCTTTTGCAGGCCCTTTTTCTATATGATGACTGGGCTTTTTCAGTTTTCACGCCCTGCGTGAAGGCGTTTCCAAAGGACGACACATGACATTCGCACCCCTTCAAAATGACCGTTTCCTGCGTGCCCTGAATCGAGAACCCGTTGACCAGACGCCTGTCTGGATGATGCGCCAGGCCGGCCGTTATCTGCCGGAGTACCGTGCCAGTCGTGAGCATGCCGGCTCGTTCATGGACCTGTGTCAGAACGCGGACCTGGCCTGTGAGGTGACCCTGCAGCCGCTGGAACGCTATCCACTGGACGCGGCTATCCTGTTCTCCGATATCCTGACGATCCCCGACGCCATGGGGCTCGGGCTGTATTTCGAGACGGGGGAAGGGCCGAAATTCAGGAAGGTGGTGCGCTCCGAGGCGGACGTGGCCGCACTGCCGGTGCCGGATGCGGAAAGGGATCTGGGTTATGTGATGAAGGCGGTGAGTACCATTCGTGGGGCGCTCAATGGCCGGGTTCCGCTGATTGGTTTCTCCGGGAGCCCCTGGACCCTGGCTACTTACATGGTGGAAGGCGGGTCCAACAAGGATTTCCGTCATCTCAAGGCCATGGTGTACAGCCAGCCGGAGCTGGCCCATGCGCTGCTGGACAAGCTGGCCCGTTCCGTGACCGACTACCTCAATGCCCAGATCCGCGCCGGCGCCCAGGCGGTACAGATCTTTGATACCTGGGGCGGGGCCCTGTCGGCCGAGGCCTACCAGCAGTTCTCCCTGAAATACATGCAGCAGATCGTGGATGGGCTGATCCGTGATCATGAGGGCCGCAAGGTGCCGGTCATTCTCTTTACCAAGAACGGTGGCCTCTGGCTGGAATCCATGGCGGAGACCGGGTGTGACGCCCTGGGCCTGGACTGGACCATCAATATCGGTGAGGCACGCCGCCGTGTGGGGCACAAGGTGGCTTTGCAGGGGAACATGGATCCGGCGGTGTTGTACGCATCCCCGGCGGCCATTCGTGCCGAGGTGAAACGGATTCTGGATGATTTCGGCGATCATCCGGGGCATATCTTCAATCTGGGGCACGGTATCACGCCACAGGTAGATCCGGCGCATGCGGGTGTCTTCATTGAAGCGGTGCAGGAGTTCAGCCGAAAATAAAAACAATGCGGTGACGGGAAATGACGTCTGGCTCAGGATTGGGGGCCCGGCTTGTACGTCCGTCCTGTTGCCGCGGCTTGCTGTCGAGGGGGATTGAGATGCGAGCACTGATGATCATGCTGTTGTTGGCACTGTATGGGCAGGTAACGGCCATGTCGCTGGCCTTGGCCAAGGTCGAGCGGGCTGCTGAGGGTGAGACGGAGCAGCAGGTCTGTGACCGGGCCATGCAGCTGATGACCGAGGAGCTGCATGCCAGCCTGCTCAGTGTGATCGCCGCCACGGAGGATTATCAACAGCGCCGACGAGCTTATCGATCACAGGACCGGCCTGAGTCACTGCTGCGCGACGCTTACCTGAGCATGCTGCAGAAAGAGACGCCTTCCTTACAGGGGCAGCGCTGGAGCGGGTCGCGTTGTACGCTGCGGGCCCGCTATGAAGCGGATATCGATGCCCTGGCACGGCGGGTGCCGATCCCGGAAGCCTCCCCGGCAAATCGCCCGAACCAGCAGGATGCGCCTCCACCGGGTATCGACCCCAAGACCTGGGAGCTTTTCAGCAGCAGCCGGGATCGATCTGCACTGGCACAGGCTTTCAGTACGGTGTCGGTTTTGCGCATGCAGGTGAGTGAGTACTATCTCGCTAGCGGTGAATGGCCTGGTAGTCTGGAGGCAATGGGCATTGCTCCCGAGCAGGTCGTCAGTGAGCGCATCAAGCGGGCCTATATGTTGCGTGATGGCATGTTCAAGCTGGAGCTCGCCGGCCGACTGAAAGGGCATGAACTGACGACCTGGCCGGTGGAAGGGGGCATGCATGGATTGGAATGGAAATGCTCAACCACGGTTAACATGGGCGGCCAGGGGTTTTGTGAACAGGTGGATTGAGTTAACAGTTTAACGTTGAAAGCTAAAACGCGATCAAGCGTGTCATTCCTCTGAAATGGAAAAGGCCGCGCCCGAAGTCGGGGGCGGCCTTTTCTGTGGGCGCGCGGCATGTCCCTTGCAGGCAAGATGCCAAGCGAACGCGTGCGTTTCAACGTTGAACGTTCAACGTGAAACTGCGTTTACGCTCCGATCTTGCGCATCTGATAGACGTTGTGGGAAATGGCGACTACCTCGCCATGAGCGTCTTTCAGCTCCACATCCCATTCAAAGTCGCATTTGCCCACTTCCTCCGTGGTGCGTTCGATGCGGGCAATCTCCTCTTCGCTCAGTGTCACTTCCACGGTCACATCGGTGGTGGCCGGGCGGCGGAAGCGGATCGCCATATCCTTGACGATGGGGTAGAAGTGTTTGGTGTCGAAGGAGGTCAGGTAGATCACTCCGCCGGGCAGTTCGGCGATGGTGTAGAGGGCGCCCGCATACATGATGCCCACGTGGTTAAGATTTGGCTCAAGGGGCATCATCATCTTGCAGTAGCCCCGCTCCACATCCAGGGTTTTCACCCCGCAGCGCTCCACAAACGGAAAGGTCTTGTCACTGGCGGCTTTGATCAGGGTTTTCTGTTGTTCGGAAAGGGCCATGCTGTTTCTCCTTCAGTTACGAAGAATGCTAGCAAAGCCGGAGTGTGTTGCCGCAAGCCGTTTTGATCAGTGCGGTGGAGGAAATGGTCAAAGCGCTGCAAGCTACGAGTTTCAAGAGCCATGCGGACGAGGCAGCGCCAACCGAATAGCGCCTTGCCCGCGATATTGAGTGCAACGTTAAAGAGGGGGTCGGGAGCGTCTCAGGCCGCCCCTATCCAAAAACGTAACTTGTGCTTAGAGCAGCGCGTCGGTTTTGGCGGCGCAAATGTAGTCATTCCGGTGAAGCCCGTGGATTTTATGGGTCCACCAGGTCACGGTGACCTTGCCGTATTCAGTGAGGATGGCGGGGTGGTGCCCCTCGTCTTCGGCCAGGTTTGCGACCTGGTTGGTAAAGTCCAGCGCCTCCACAAAGTTGCGGAAGGAAAAGTGCCGCTGGAGCTTTTCGATGCCGTCTTCCTCTACCTGAATCCACTCGGGAATCTGGGGCGTTAGTTCCTGACGCTCCTGATCGGTGACCCGGGGCGCATCAGCCCGGCATGCGGTGCAGCTCTGTGTTGTCAGGGAAGTCATAGCAATAGTTGACAGTTGATAGCTAAAAAACAGAATATTATTTTTTAACTGTCAACTATCCACTGTCAACTGTCCACTATTTTCAGGCTGGTTCGCAAAGTCGGACCGGGTCGCCGTCAGTACCGCCGGGGGCCATTTTTTTGAGGAGTCGGCGCAGTTTTTCCAAGTCTGTATCGTCACGAACGCGGCCGGGGATTTCCATGCCCTCTGCCAGGTTCAGCAACACGGCCTTCATCTTCTCCGGCATGAGCACCGGTTGGCGATGCTGGAGCACATAGATACGATCACCGCGCTTGAAAAGCATGAAACCGTAGTAGTAGGTGCCGCTTTCCGCTTCGTTGTCTTTGACCTGGGCGGCATCCACATTGATGCCGATGATGGCGAATAGGGCGCGGGGATCGGCGTCATCCAGGAATTCCCGGTAGGAAGCTTCCGCACTGGTAATCATCGGCGCTTTGGCGACCACTTCACGCAGATAGCTGTTGAGCGTCAAGTTGAGCAGCGTGAGGTCTGACGCGAATTTCGGCGCCTGAATCATGGGGTGAGTTTCCGCGCTCAGATAGTCCACGCGAAACAGGCGGCCGCTGCCATCCCAGAGGGTCGTGGAACCACCATGTCGGTCGCAACGCTCGTCAAGCACCACCTCTCCGCGGAAGGTGTTGATGCTCATGTCGAGAATATAGGCGCCAGCGGGTGAGAAGTAGTAGTCACCTTGCCGCTCGCCCTGCAGATTCTGGCAATTGGCAAGGAGCAGGGAGGAGATCAGCAACGCGGCAGTTTTCATTGTTTTCATTATTCGCCCCGAGTGGAAAAAGCCCGTCGATCATATCACACCCGACACCATGTGCAGCGATTGGCAGTTCCCCTTCTGTCTGCCGTCAGAGAATCGGTAGCCCCTCCAGCGGGATGACGGTTTTCTGCGGGCTGGCCTTGCGACTGCGATTGTAATGCCAGGTAGCCTGGTGCGGTTTGTCGTAGACGCGTGCAGGCAACTCGTTGATGGGGGCCTGGCAAGCCGGGATGTCGGCTGCGGCCTGATTGAAAACATCCAGCAGTTGTGGAGCCACGCTGGCCTGGCGTTGGCTGACGGCGTCGTTGCAATGCAGGTTATCCGCCTGCAGGTAATTGACTGCCGGGGAGATCAACACATATTGCTTGAGTTGGCGCTGGCTGGCATCAATCACGTCGATGCACTGGTGAACCCAGTAGTAATAACAGTCCTGTGCCCGGGCGATGGCGGCGCAACCCATGATCAGGATGACCAGCAGACCACGAATCATGACGTTGCTCCCTCTTTTTGCTGGCGGGCAGGTTCCCATTGCAGAAGTACATTCTCGGTAATCAGGTGCCTGGGAATGCGATGACGAATCTGGTTGTGCAGCTCGGGAAGCTGGCTCCAGTGTAGGCCTGGCAGCATATGGTGAGCAGTGTGGTATCCCAGGTTCCAGGAGGGGAGGTTGTAGCGCTTCAGCTCCACATTCCGTGAGGCATGGTAATGATCCTCAAAGCCTGTCCCGGCGTGCTGACCATAGGTGTTGTCCAGCAGCATGAAAAGCATGGCGATCATGGGCAGAAGGAAGACAATCAGAGCATTTCTCGGGTCATACATTAACGCAAGTGCCAGCGGAATGTTGGCGATGACAAACAAAAACAGGAATCGTCGGTACAGCTTTGGGTGCTGGGTACCGATTCGATGGATTTCCGGGTATACCTTGAGGGTATTGATAAGTACGTAGCGCCAGCGCGGCATCGTGGAGCCATCGGCTGCCTGCCATGAGGATGGATCCTTGGCAGGTTCCAGATAATGTTTATGGTGCCCAATGTTGTGATGCAGGGTCCAGCTCAAGGGGCTGGTGCCGGTTTGAAGGTAGAGAATGCTTTCAAACAACCGGTTCAACGGTTTTCTGGCAAAGACGTTGACGTGATGGTGGTTGTGGCAAATGGCGCCACAGGATATCTGGACTGGGAGTAGCGCAAGCATGGCTAACCAGGTAAGCAGCCCTTCGCTGAAGAAAAACAGGCCTGACTGAATAATAAATACCGCTAAGGAACCTCTGAAAAACTCCCCGACTTTGCCATAATCAGGGCTTTCTATCAGCCACTTTCCGGGAATGCCATGAGCCAGCTGACTTTTGCCGAAGCCGAATACGAACACAAGAAGCGCAAGACC